>NZ_JBGQQZ010000041.1:0-22677 GCF_045528575.1 Ruoffia sp. FAM 24228 | reverse complement strand
TTAGATTTCTTTGTGTTAAAATGAGTGTGTGACATGAAGATTCTCTCCTTATACTATGTTGTGGTGACTTAAGTATAACGAATCTTCATGTCTTTTTTTAGTGTTGCGTTTCATCTTACAACACACCAAAAAATAAAAGATTTACACTCGTTGAATGAATGATTGACACAATTACAAGTTGTCACCGATACATTCTTTAACGAGTGTTTTATTATAAATAGATGTAAAATAAAGGCATTTTCAATCGAAAAAATGGTATGATAATCATATAAGTAAATTGAAAAGGGAAGAGTTGAAATACATGACACAATATGTACACGCTAAAAAAATAATTTTAACCGACGAAGTCATTGAAGATGGCTACTTAGCTATAGAAGATGGCAAGTTCAATGGGATAACATTAGAGAAACCAACGGATGGCGACATCTTAGATTATTCTGAAGATACGATTGCACCCGGGCTTGTGGATACACATATCCATGGGTATGTGGGACATGATGTGATGGATAATGATTTCAAAGGGATTAAAGAGATATCAGAAGCACTGCTAGCGTGTGGTGTGACATCATGGCTACCTACGACGTTAACAGCGCCAACAGAGCAGTTAAACGACGTATGCCAAACAATCGGAGACAACTATGAAGATGTGGCAGGCGCAAAGATACGCGGTATTTTTCTAGAAGGACCATTCTTTACTGAAAAGTATAAAGGCGCTCAAAACTTAGCTTATATGAGTGATCCATCGATTGAAAAGTTAAAACATTGGAATGACTTATCGAAAGACTTAGTTAAGAAGATTGCGATTGCACCGGAACGTGATGGAGTAAAAGAATTTATCAAGTTCGCAAACACAATTGGCGTAAAAACAGCTTTAGCTCACAGTGATGCTAGTTATGAAGAAGCGAAAGAAGCCGTGGACGCTGGAGCAAATATATTTGTTCATACTTACAATGCCATGAGTGGACTTCATCATCGTAATCCTGGAATGGTTGGGGCAGCACTAGGCTTAGATAATGTCTTCGCAGAATTAATTAGTGATGGGCATCATGTTCACCCAGGAGCAGCTCAAGTCGTAGTTAAAGCTCGCGGACCTAAAGAAACGGTCCTTGTAACAGATTGTATGCGTGCAGGAGGCTTAGGTGACGGTGAATCAATGTTAGGGGAACTTGAAGTCGTAGTAAAAGACGGACAAGCTCGCCTGAAAGATGGTGGGAATCTAGCTGGATCGATTCTTCGCTTAAATGAAAGTGTACGGAATATGTTTGAATGGGGCATTGTGTCTCAAGCAGATGCTTTAAGAATGGCATCTTACTCCCCAGCTAAGTCAGTCGATATCGATGATGTATGCGGCCAAATTAAAGCAGGTTTAGATGCTGACTTTATAATTGTAGGAGAAGACCTAGAATTAAAAGCAACATTTTTAAATGGAGAACTAAAATATAAGCAATAAATATAAAGGTGGATTGTAATGGAAAAGATTAAGATAGGATCTTCACAACTGTCAGCCAGTCAATTAGGCTTAGGGTGTATGAGAATGGCAGATGAATCAAAAGAGAAAGCTGTTGAAATCATTAATACGGCCTTTGAACAAGGAATTACACTCTTTGATCATGCAGATATTTATGGAAAAGGTCAATCGGAAATACTGTTCGCCCAAGCGCTTAAAGATTCAGAAGTTAGACGAGAAGACATTATACTACAATCTAAAGTAGGTATTCGTGATGGCTACTTTGATTTCTCAAAAGAACATATTTTGAAGGCGACAGACGGTATCTTAGAAAGATTGGATACAGATTACTTAGATATTCTATTACTTCATAGACCCGATACCTTAATGGAGCCAGAAGAAGTGGCAGAAGCATTTGATGTATTATATATGAGTGGTAAAGTGAGATATTTTGGTGTTTCAAACCAAAATCCTGGGCAAATCAAGTTATTACAAAAACACTTGAATCGTCCACTTGTTGCCAATCAATTACAATTTGGACCCGCTCATACACCCATGATTGATGCAGGATTTAATGTGAATATGACGAATGACTTGTCAGTTAATCATGATGGAAGCATTCTTGAGTATTGCCGTTTAAATGATATTACGATTCAACCGTGGTCGCCGTTTCAAGTTTCATTGAGTGAAGGATTATTTATTAATCATCCTGATTATCAAGAAATGACTAAGGTGATGAGAAATTTAGCTGAACACTATAACGTTTCACTAGAAGCGATTGTGATTGCCTGGATTAATCGTCATCCAGCTAAAATGCAGACGATTGCTGGGTCGATGTCACCTAAACGTATTAAAGATATGAGTGAGGCTTTTTCAATTAATTTGACTAAGCAAGAATGGTATGACGTTTATAAAAGTGGCGGGAGAAAATTACCCTAAGTGATATTATTTTGTAATAGAGCGCTTTAATCGTATAATTAAAGTGAATAACAATAGGAGGTAAAGATCTATGTTTAATTTTTTTAAGAAGAAAGATAAAAAAGAAGTAGTAAAAGAAGTTAATGTCTATGCAATGTGTGACGGGGAATTTGTCAATATTGAAGATGTTCAAGATGAGGTTTTTGCTCAAAAGATGATGGGAGAAGGCTTTGCGATTAGACCTACAAATGGGACAATTAACTCACCTGTTGATGGTCAAGTTGATAATATCTTCCCAACAAAACATGCCGTGAGCTTCACTGTCGGTGAATTAGAAATCTTATTACATATGGGAATCGATACTGTATCACTGGAAGGTAAGCCATTTACAATTCTCGTAAATGAAAATACGCAAGTATCAAAAGGTGATAATATTGCCGATGTTAACCTAACTGAGCTTGAAGAGAACGAAAAAGATAAAGATATGATTATAGTATTTACAAACGGTGCAGAAGTTATTGATAAAATCGATGTTAAAGCAAGCGGAACAGTGTCAAAAGGTGATTTAGTAGCCACTATTAAATTAAAATAATAGATAATTAATTAGGAAACGGTTCTTAATTTGTTATATACTGTGCTTTAAGAGCATATTTATAACAAACAAGGACCGTTTTTATATTTCACAGGATTATAAATAAAAGGAGGCGAATGAATATGCGAATAGGCTTTATTTCAGATTTACATGTAGACAACTTTACATATGAAGTTCAAGACTATGTTGACGTATTGACAGAAGAAATAAAAAATAATGAATTAGAGATGTTTGTTATTGGTGGCGACATTGCGAATAGTTATAAGGTCACGACGCATTTTGTCGAAGCCTTACAGGAACAAGCGAATACTCTGGTGTACTTTATTCCAGGCAATCACGATTTGTGGGACCGAGAAACGGATAGAGAAGATATTAACACAATGGCTATCTACCAAAGATACAAAGAACATCCTCAATGTCTCATTGAATCTCCTAGAATGTTGACCAAACGTGTTGGCTTGGTCGGTCATACAACTTGGTATAATTATGTGAAATATAATAAAGAAAAATTTAGTTTAGACAAAATAAAAAAAGGACGCTATAAAGGAGTAACCTGGCAGGATAAAAAATATATCCAATGGCCGAAAGAAGATCCTGAAATGTCCAAATATTTTGCAGAGATTTTAGAAAAAGACATTCAAAAATTGGAAGCTGAGAGCTATATCTTAGTCACTCATATGGTTACTATTCCAGAATTTACGATGCCTTTACCTCACAGAGTCTTTGATTTCTTTAATGCTTATATTGCGACAGATGATATAAATCTCATATATGAAAAATATCCTATAGAGAAAAGTATTATGGGACATGTTCATTTTAGAGGGGAAGTTGAAAGAGAAGGAACGTTATACATCACGAATTCATTAGGTTATGTCAAAGAATGGCGCTCAAAGGACATGCGTAAAGAAATTCAAAATGCACTGACCATATACGATATAAAATGATAAAAAACACGATGAAAACACACTGAAAGCATTTGCAAAAATGTGAAAAAAGTGTAATATAAGATTGAAATCATCAGATGATATGGAGGAAGGGTAATGGAAGGGACTGCTAAGTCTTTAATTGAACAAACAAGTGAGTCTATCTTAAACTATATAATTACGAATAATTTAACCACAGGAGATAAGCTTCCAAACGAATATAAGTTAGCAGAAGAAGTGAATGTCGGGCGAAGTACATTAAGAGAAGCTGTTCGTACGCTTGTGTCACGTAATATTCTTGAAGTAAGACAAGGTTCAGGAACTTATATCAGTGAGAATACAGGAATTGTTGATGATCCACTTGGCTTTAGCTTCGTTAAGGATACACTTAAACTAACAGAAGACTTATTTGAGATTAGATATCTTTTAGAACCACGTGTTGCTGCTCTAGCTGCAACAAATGCAACAGACGAGCAAATTGAAGAATTAGACAAAATACGTTTGGAAATCGAAGAAAAAATTGGAGCATTTAGTGATGAGCATATTGAGAAGGATATTGAATTTCACAAGTTAGTTTCTGAAATGAGTGGCAACGTAGCTATGTCAAACTTAGTTTCGATAATTAATCAATCGATTTCTCGTTATTATGATTACTACACAAGTAACCGAATCAAAGACGAAACGATTGTATCGCATAGAGAGATTATGGATGCAATTAAAAGTAGGGATCCGATTTTAGCGGAAGATGTGATGCGAATTCATATTGTAACGAACCGCAGAAGTTTATCACAAAATAAGAAAAACAACTTGAAAAAAGAATAAAAAGTAGACAAACTTGAAAAACACCACTGAATGTAGTGACCCTTAAAAATGGACTTTAATCGAATATTTTTCTAAGTGGCTTGTCACCTATTCAATATAGGTGACAAGCCACTTAGTTTTGTATTAATACATTCGTGATTGTACCAGTAAATATATGATCTGATTCGTGCTTCTAACTCCCCGATACTTTCAATTGTTTCACCGCAGTACATTTCTTACTTCAATAAACCAAAAAAGTTTTCCACCGGTGCATTATCTAGACTGTTCCCTCCTGAACATATTCACTTACCAGAATAAGAAAAAGCATTACACCCAGAACGTGGCGAAGATGATTTCTTACCAGCGTCATTAAACAAAACTTTATTAGACGAATTATTACGTGGTAAAGTTGGATTTAACGGTATTATCGTAACAGATGCTTCACACATGGTAGCGATGGCTGCTTCATTACCTCGTCGTGAAATGTTACCAACAGCGATTGAAGCTGGATGTGACTTATTCTTATTCTTCAATGATCCAGACGAAGACTTCCAATGGATGAAAGAAGGACTAGAAAACGGTCTATTAACTGAAGAACGTTTACACGATGCAATTCGTCGTACTTTAGGTCTTAAAGCTAAAATTGGTTTACATAATACTCCACGTGAAGAAATTATGTTACCGAAAGAAGAAGCTCTATCAAGAATCGCAACAGAAGCTAACACAGAAGTTGTTCGTGAAGTTGCAGATAAAGCAATCACTTTAGTTAAAGATAAACAAAAAGATTTATTCCCAGTAACACCAGAACGTTACAAACGTATCTTATTAGTACCAGTATCAGGTATTAAAGGTGGATTCGGTGCTATGATCGCTGGTAATAAACCAAAAGCACATGACCACTTGAAAGCATTATTAGAAGAACGTGGACATGAAGTATCAGTTTGGGAATCAACTGAAGATAAAATCATGAAGTTACCTGAAGAAGAACGTGGAGCAGCTATTGCGAACGTTTATGCTCAAAAACAATCCATTTTAACTTAACTGAAAATTATGATTTAATCATTAACGTAGGGATGTTAACAGTGCTTGTACTATCCAACGTACTATTTGGCCAACATCTAAAAGTACTCCAGATAGTCCATTCTATGTTCGCGAATTTCCAACTATTTATGTTTCAGTTCAAAATCCATTCGATTTAGCTGACTTTCCACAGGTAGGTACATACATTAATACTTAAGATGGTATGTTAGTAACAATGGAAGAACTAGTTATGAAATTAGCTGGCGAATCTGAATTCCAAGGCGCAAGCTCAGTAGATCCATTCTGTGGTTTATGGGATACAAAACTTTGGAGAGATAGAAAATAATATAACTAAATCATTCAAAATCTCCTAATCCAGCAAGTATCTCCCCCGGTGCTTGCTGGGTTTTTTTGTCTGAAATATTTCTTAAATGACCTTTTATTCAATTATATGTTAAGATATGGTATGAAAGAAAATAAGAATTCGTCTATATAAAACAAGGAGGACAATGATAATGGCTAAAGTAGAAAGTTTTTCGTTAGATCATAACAAAGTAAAAGCACCTTATGTAAGATTAGCGGGTAAAGAAGAGCATGAAAAGGGAGCAGTAATTGAGAAGTATGATTTAAGATTTCTGCAACCTAACAAAGATGCTTTACCAACCAGTGCTGTTCATACATTAGAGCACTTCTTAGCAATTCATATGCGTGATGAAATCGAAGGTCTTATTGATATCTCGCCAATGGGTTGCCGTACTGGTTTCTACATGGTTGCTTGGAATGATCACAGTCCAGAAGAAATTGCAGAAGCATTAAAGAAAGTCTTAAATATAATTATTGAAGCAGATGTGATTGAAGCAACTACAGCAATCGAATGTGGAAATTATAAAGACCACTCTTTATTTTCAGCAAAAGAATATGCAAAACAAGTATTGAATGACGGAATTAGCATCGAGCCATTTGAACGTAAAGTTATTTAATTGAACAAAAAAAGGGCAATTCCAAACGGAATTGCCCTTTTGCTCATATAACAAAACATTATATTAATTTACGTTTTTAACTTTTTGTTCTAAATGCCAGATGTCACGGTTGTATTCATTAATTGTTCTATCTGAAGAGAAGAATCCTGCTTTAGCAATGTTAATTAATGCTTTACGAGTCCATGTATCGTGGTCTTCGTAATCTTCATAAACTTTCTCTTTGATTTCAATGAATTCTTCAAGGTCAATTAAAGCCATGAAGTAATCTTTGTTAATCATGTCATAATGTAAGCGAGATAAGCGACCTTCGTTACCTAATTCAAGCATCTTAGGATCCATTAAGAAATCAACTAACGGTTTAATTGTTTCTCGTTCATAGTATGAACGAGCGTTGTAACCATTTGTAGCATATAAATCTACAATTTCTTCACTTCGTTTACCGAAGATATAGATGTTTTCCTCACCAACTAAATCAGCAATCTCAACGTTAGCACCATCTAAAGTACATAGTGTTAAGGCACCATTCAGCATGAATTTCATGTTACCTGTTCCACTTGCTTCTTTAGATGCGAGCGAAATTTGTTCTGAAATGTCTGTAGCCGGAATTAAATACTGTGCATGAGTTACGTTATAGTTTTCTACCATAACTACTTGGAAATGCTCATTGACATCATCATCATTGGCGATAATTTCAGATACAGTTAAGATAGCGTGAATAATATCTCTTGCGATTGTATAAGCTGCTGCAGCTTTACCACCAAAGATAATTGTAATTGGTGTTTTTGGAATGTTACCATTCTTAATGTCATTGTATTTATGAATGATATAAAGTAATAACATTTGTTGACGTTTGTATTCATGAATACGTTTGATATGAACATCAATAATTGAATGTTCGTTTATCGTAACATTTTGCATAGTTTCTAATCGGTGACTTAGACGTTGTTTATTATTAAACTTGATTGCACGCAATTTAGTAAGGACATTTTCATCATCTTTAAAGTCTAATAATGGTTCTAGATTCGCTGAAGTTCTCCACTCATCTGAAATAAGGTCATCAATGAAGTCAGCAAGTTCTTTATTTGCGTCCATAATCCAACGACGGAACGTAATACCGTTTGTTTTGTTAATAAATTTATTCGGATAAATATCAAAGAATGCTTTTAATTCTGAATTTTTTAAGATTTCAGTATGTAATGCAGCCACTCCATTGATACTGTAACCATAATGAATAGCCATATGTGCCATATGTACACGGTCGTGTTCATCAATAATTGATACGGCGTGATTATTAGGGAATTCATCTTTTTTACGATTATCTAATTCACGGATAATGTTCGCAATTTCTGGCATAACTTGTTCTAATTCATCTATTGGCCATTTTTCTAAAGCTTCAGCTAAGATTGTATGGTTAGTGAATGCTGTCATTGTTTGAGTGATTTGAATGGCTTCATCAAAATCAATACCACGTTGTGTTAATAGACGAATCATTTCTGGAATAACGAAAGCAGGGTGAGTATCGTTAATTTGAATGACTGCATATTCTGCTAAATCGTGTAAATTACTTCCACGAGCAACAGCTTCATCAAGAATCAACTGCGCACCGTTCGATACCATATAGTATTGTTGGAAAATTCTTAATAATTCTCCTTCACGGTCTGAATCATCAGGGTATAGGAATAATGTTAAGTTTTCTTCGATATTAGTCTTATCAAAGTGAATCGTTCCTTCTTCGATAATATCACTTGTTACTGAATCTAAGTCGAACAGTCGTAATCGATTTCGAGTATCGCTATTATAACCTAAGACATCGATATCATATAAAGTTGATTTTAGAGTAAAGTTATTAAATGGCACTTCATATGATTTTTCGTTTTTGATTAACCATGATTCTTCCGTAATCCATGGATCAGGGAGTTGAGTTTGTTGGTTATCTTTAAAGACTTGTTTAAATAAACCAAAATGATAATTCAGTCCAACACCATCACCATTAATACCTAAAGTTGTAATTGAATCGACAAAACAAGCTGCTAAACGACCTAATCCACCATTACCTAATGAAGGTTCTAATTCTGCTTGCTCAATGTCCATGATGTTTTTACCATTGGCGATTAACTCATTGTTTACTTCATCGTAAATACCTAAGTTTAAAAGGTTATTTGATAATAATTTACCAATTAAGAACTCCGCACTAAAGTAGTATAATTTCTTCTTTTTGTCATCATTTGTAGGTAATTCACGTGATTTGTCACGAACAAGATCTAGTAAGACCTTATACATCTCTTGATCCGAACACTCACGAATCGGCTTATCAAAGTTATCTAAAACATAATTTTCTAAAATACTCATTTTGAACTCCTTTATGGGTTGATTTATTTTAAGTAACGTACTACATTTATATTACTGATTATAAAAGTAAATAGACACTAATAACTCTTATATATCTGTTTCCACATCATCTAATTCTGGTGCTGGGTGATACTCACCTTTAGTGTCTGATGCTTCCAACTCAACGTATTCATCCGTATTTTCTTCATTTTGCTCAGGGTTATATTGTTGAGGTGCACGGAAGTACTCGACAGTGAGTTTAGTTAATGACTCTTTAAGAGGTTCATCAATCGCACCGTCTAACATACGCCATTGCCAGTTATGCCCAATGGTTGATGGTTCATTCATTCGGGCACTATTATCTAAATCGAGTAAGTCTTGCATTGTGTAAATGGCGAAATCACTCACAGAAGAAGCGATTCCACGGTTTAATGCCTCAGAGATTTTTTCTCCAGAGCGTCTGTTTAAGTAAGAATCTAACTGGTCTCTCATTGCTTGGTTCGTAGTATCTTCATACCATCCACGAGCAGTCATATTATCATGCGTTCCCACATAGGCTGCAGTATTCGGAATGTAGTTATGAGGTAGTTCGATACTATCCTCGAAACCATTAAAACCAAATTGTAAAATCTTCATACCAGGATAACCAGTCTTATCACGCATATCAATAACTTCTTGAGTCATGAAACCTAAGTCTTCAGCAATAATATTTAGTTCACCAAGGGCATCAGTAATATGTTTGAATAAGTCATAGCCAGGACCTTTTGTCCATTGACCCGCTGCCGATGATTTTGATCCGTAAGGAACTTCCCAGAAAGATTCAAACCCACGGAAATGGTCAATACGAACAACATCGTATAGATTAAAGCTTTCTTTTAATCTCCAAATCCACCGGTCATAGCCATTTTCCTTCATATATTCCCAATCATAAATTGGATTCCCCCAGAATTGCCCGTCATCTGAAAAGCTATCTGGCGGTGTTCCAGCAACATGCGTTGGTTCTACTTTGTTCTTCATCTTGAAGTATTGAGGTGTTGCCCACATTTCTACACTATCTCTAGATACGTAGATAGGGATGTCCCCAACAATTTGAATGTGATTATCATTCGCATATTTCTTTAATTGATTATATTGTTTAAAGAATAAATATTGAGTCACTTTATGATAATTAATTTGATCACTGAGTGTCTCACGATATTCCTTCATTGTTTCAGGTTCTCGATTAATACTCGCTTCGTCCCAGTTATACCAAGGTTCTTCATTGAAACTTTCTTTAATACTCATAAATTCACTAAAATCAATGAGCCAATCCTTATTTGCTTCTTCAAAGCGGTAGTAATCGTCAAAGTCACCCAGTTCAATAAACCGTTTCACGGCTTTTTCTAAGATAGGGCGTTTAACTTTGTAAATTAAACTATAATCCACTTTTTCGGGATCATCTCCAAAGTTGACCGATTCATAATCATTTTTCTCTAATAAACCATCTTCTTCCAAAAGAGTATAGTCTATAAAATACGTATTACCCGCAAAAGCTGAAAAGGACTGATAAGGCGAGTCACCGTAACTGGTTGTTGTTAACGGAAGAATTTGCCAATGAGTTTGTTTCGTCTCTTTTAGAAAATCAACAAAATCATAAGCAGATTGTCCAAATGTTCCAATGCCAAAAGGGCCTGGCAATGATGATATGTGCATTAATACACCACTTGTACGTGTCAAATTGTATAACCTCCTACTAAAATAATTTTCTTGTATCCTTTCCGTTATGCAAAAGCTTTCGCTAAGATAACTGAAAACTCTTACATAACGAAAAGGAGATGTAATAATTAATACAATTCCATTATAAGAGAGAAACAAATAAAAAACAAACGTTTTCGTAATGAAAGCGATTAAAATATTTTATTACAGACTGTGATTGCTTTAAGGACAATGTTTTAGTATAATTAAAAAAACGCAATCGTTTGCGTAAAAGGGACGAATTATCAGATTGAGGTGTAAAAATGTCAGTAACAATAAAAGATGTTGCTAGAGTAGCAGGAGTTTCTCCCTCTACTGTTTCTAGGGTTATATCAAATAGCCCATCAATCAGTGAAAAGACAAAGACAAAAGTTAGAACAATTATGGATGAATTAAAGTATTATCCAAATATGAACGCAAGAAGTCTTGTTAATAGTACCTCACGTATTATTGGCTTAGTATTGCCAGATAATACAGATACATTCTATCAAAATCCATTCTTTCCAACTGTATTACGTGGTATGAATGAAGTGGCGAATGAAGAAAAGTATACATTACTTTTAAGTTCAGGAAATACGGAAGATGAGAGACTTGATCGAATTAAGACTATGGTATTTGGTAAACAAGTCGATGGATTGATTTTTCTTTATTCAAAAATAAATGATAAAATTATTCACTTCTTAAAAGAAATTAATTTTCCATTTGTTGTTATTGGAACGCCAACAATTAAGGCGGTGAACTCAGTGGATAATGACAATGAAGGCATGTCATATGAAATAACTTCTCAAATTATTAAGCAAGGCAGGAAAAAGATTGCTTTTGTTGGGGGAGAGAAGTCGTTAAACTTTATCGAATTAAGATATGAAGGGTATCGTAAAGCGCTTGAAGAGCATGGAATAGAAGTGGATCAGTCGCTTGTATTCAATGAGTTTCAATTCCTATCAAACGTAGGATATCAGTTAGTTGAAAAATTATTAGAATTGCCCGAATTAGATGGGGTGGTTATAGCTGACCAGCTGGTTGCTCGGGGGATTCGTTCTGGCTGGGAAACAGCTGGAAAAGAGCCTATTCCAATGGCAACTTTTAAAGCATATGAGTCTTATAAATCTTGTGAAAAGTACGAGTTATTCGTGGATATTAATGCTCAAAAATTAGGGAATAGCGCACTGTCGATGCTTTTAGACATAATTACATTTAAGCATGCAGAGAATAATACACAAAGATATATCCAAGAAATTGTCGAAGCAGAACTAGTCTTATAATCAGCTGTACCAAAAAGCTCCTCATTTAACCCAATATCAGGATTAAATGAGGAGCTTTATTAAATATTAGTTTACTTATAACGATTTTCAAGTTGTGACATCCACCAGCCTAAAAGAGCACCCAGAGTGAATAATACAAAACACATCAAGAATTCTAAAAAGCTAAAGCCAGCGTATTTTGAACCAAGAGGTACAATCATTATAGTTGATGCCAACACAATTCCAACGATAAAGTGGAAGAATTCACTATAATTTGTACTGAAAATCTTCTCGATTACTCTAGCAAGTAATAAAATAGTGATTAAACCACCAATTCCGATTGGAATAATGATAACCAAATCAAAAGTTTTAAATCCGTCTGCCATTGCTTGATATAAATCCATATATAGAATAAAGTTTGATGGGCTCATTCCGGGGATTAAGATTCCCAATGCAATTAAAGCACCACAGACCATCCAAGCAATAAAACTTGGTTGAACCGCACCATTGAATAGCTGATTCCCAAAACCAAGTAGAATAATACCGAAAACAAAAGCGATGATCATAATTATATAATCTTTTCTATCACGCCCTTCTTTTCCAGCTTCAGCCCAAAGAGCCGGAGCGGTTCCAACAATAGCACCAATAAAGAACCAAGTAATAATGACTTCGAAAGAACCAAGTAAATAACTAATTCCCCAAGAAAGAATGGCAATACCTACCAACGCCCCAATACCAACCGGTAAAAAGAAGCGAACATTTTCTTTAAAGTTTTTAGTAATATTAGCTAAAAAATTAATGATTCTTTCATAGATACCGAAGATTGCTGCGAGTGCACCCCCGCTAACACCAGGGACAATAAAGCCTGATCCAACAAACATACCTTTTACGAAACGAAGCAACCAACTTTGGTTATCGTTTTTTTCATTTATTTCCATTGTTACCTCCATTAATATGACAATAAATATTAAATAGAATTCAAGTTTTTTCTATCGAATTTTATCACTCATTGTCCAATTATACTTAAAAGTTGAATGATGAGCAAATCAAAATAGTTGAAATTATGAGGAATGTAACGTATAAATAAATTAGGTAAAAAATAGGAGTGAAAAAATGGAAAACAATATTTTATATTATAGTGATGTATGTCCAGACACCAAATCGTTTCTAAATGAGTTGAACCGTTTAGAGGTTCGTTTCAAAAGTGTGAATATCACTGAATCGATTTCTAACCTAAAAGAATTCTTGGCAGTTCGTGATAATGAAGCTGTCTTTAATGATAAAAAAGAAACAAATCAAGTAGGTATCCCAGTTTTAGTAACAGAAGATAAAGATTACCTTTTTGATGGGGACCAATTAAGAAATAAATTTGAAAATTAGTCATATATAAAGTTTTTTAAGTGAGGCGTAACATCCTCACTTAAAAGACTTTTTTTTACAAAAAAATAATTATTTTAGCTGATTATAAGCTATAATATAGTTACAAATAAAAGGATGGTGTTAGTATGAAGCAAGAAAAGATAGATAAATTAGTCGAAGAAGCAATAAATATTAAGCCTAATTCGTACTCCCCTTATTCAAATTTTAGAGTCGGTGCAGCCATCGAAATGAATGATGGAGAATTATTTACCGGGGTAAATATTGAAAACGTTTCCTTTGGTGCAACTAATTGCGCAGAACGTAGCGCAATTTTCACAGCAATCAGTCAAGGCTATCAACCTAAAACAATTAAAGCGATTGCGGTTTCAGGCGATACAGATGAATTTCTACCACCTTGCAGTATTTGTCGTCAAGTGATGGTCGAATTTTGTGAACCTGAGACACCAGTATACTTAACGCGTAAAGATGGTAAAGTCTTAGAAACTAGTGTGGAAGGTTTAGTACCATTTGCATTCTCAACGATGGATATGTAAGGTCAATAATTTGTTTGTCATTCGTTTGTCTGATATATTTAATTTATTATAAATGAGGAGTGAGGGAATGGCACAAACATTACTACATGCTTGTATTCGTGTACAAGATTTAAAAGCATCAAAAGAATTCTATATGGGTGTATTTGATTTTGAAGTGAGTCGCGAGAAAGATTTTCCGGAAGATAAATTTACTTTATCATACTTAACGGTTCCTGGAAGTGATTTTGAATTAGAGCTTACTTACAATTACGATTCAGAAACTTATACAATCGGTAATGGATTCAGTCATTTAGCTTTAGGTGTTGATAACTTAGAAGAAACTTTCGAAAAAGCAAAAGCATCTGGCTATGAAATGACCGAAATGAAATCTTTATCAGATAATTCAACTACATACTTCTTTATTACAGATCCAGATGGATACCGTTTAGAAGTAATGTCTAACAAATAACAAGACACCAAAAAACCGCTACAAGCTTGAATTCAAGCTTGTAGCGGTTTTTTGGGTACTTCTATTTTTAGTCAAAGACCACTTCATGAACTGCAGTTTCTTCAGCATTTTGAATTTCAATCATATTTACAACATTTTTTGTCGGGTTATGGTTTTCATCAAAGATAAAGTCGCCGGTAATTCCAGAGAATTCTTCAAGATTTTCAAGCGCTTCATTGACTGCAACTGGGTCATCACTACCTGCTTGTTCAATGGCACTCTTAAGCATATAAATTGTGTCGTAAGCTAGAGCAGCAAACATATCTGGATCTGAGTCAAATTGATCACGGTATTTTTCAACAAATTCGTCTTCATCTTGAATAGGGTAAAGTGAAGCGTAGTAAACGTTATTCATATTCTCAGCGCCAGCCAATTCATAAATAATATCATTACCGAATCCATTAGAACCTAATATTGGAGCATCGATACCAAACTCGCGAGCTTGTTTAACAATTGGACCAGCAGTTTGATAAAAGGCTAGTATAGTAATTGCATCAAAATCTTGAGCAGCAATGTTTGAGATAATCGCACTAAAGTCATTCATCTCCGGTGTGAAAGTTTCAGTATGGACAATCTCTCCTTCATAACCTTCAACAAAATTATCATATAGCCCAGAACCATAATCACTTGAGTTATCATATAGAACGACCATCTTTTCTGCTTCCATATTTTCGTATCCAAATTTAGCAATCCCAGAACCCTGGAATGAATTTGGCCATGATGAACGGTATACGAAGGGCTGAACATTTCCATCGTCATCAAAGGTAATATCATTATTAGTCACTGATGGAGAAATTAATGGGATTTGATATTCATTTGCTGCTGGGATTGCTGCTTGCATTTGACTTGTTGTCGCAGGACCAATCATTGCAACAACATCATCTTGGGTTGCTAAACGAGTCGCAATCATGGCAGCTTCTGTATCATCTGATTTAGTGTCGTACTCAACGATATTAAAAGGACGACCCATCACTCCGCCATCTTCATTAATTTCTTCAACCGCCATCTTAATCGCGTTGGATTGTGTAATTCCGTATGCTGCTACGGCACCGGATAATTCATAAATAACACCTAGATTAATTGGATCTTCGTCCTGGGCAAAAGCTGTAAAGGTAGGTGTGAATGCACTAGTAGCAATGGTAGCAGTAGCAATAATTTTTGTAAGTTTTTTTCTAATTGAATTGAACATTTAAGTTCCTCCTAGTTTAATTTGGTAAATTGTGTATTTTAAAGTCATATATAAGTCCGATAAATCTGATAAGTCTGATAAGCTATCCACGTTTACCACCTCATTTATTTAGTAATAGTCAACAAAAAAAACGAGCCTGAGTTATTCAGGCTCGTCATGTGACATGAGCCCGTATTCACGAAGAATAGGACTCTAATCATTAATGATTAAAATCCTAAGGCATGTCTAATAATAAAGCTATATTTTGGATAGCAAAGCATCGCTGAATGTTAGATTGAATATTTGGGTTAGATTTTTGCATAATACTTTGCCTCCTTTTTGTTGATAAAGTAAGTGTATAATAATTAAAATTAAAAATCAACACTTATTTTAATCTTAATCTAATAAACCTGGCACATCACCGCCAAAGAATGGTAGATATAGTTTCCTATCTTCATAAAGGGAAAATTAATTAATTAAAAAAGTATTTATGAAACAGATTTCATCGCTGAATTAAAATCTTTTATGAAAACTTTAACTATATAAATTAAATAAAACTCAAGATAAAATTAAATTAATGAGTACAAATAAAAAAAAGAAATTGATTTAATCATAATCTAATTAAATTCGTTAAAAAAGTAATTGCTAAAAAATGATAATGCTATATAATAGTATTATGCGATGAGTCGAAAAGCGATCAGGTAGATTGCAAGGTGATATACTACTGACTAACATCAACGTCGGGAAGACGAGTATAGCAAGCTCTCTGCTGTGAACAGAGACTTCGATTAATTATATTAATTTCGCCGTTCGAATAAAACCACGAAGAATTAATTCTTCGTGGTTTTTTTGTGCCATAAACGAATTTAATTGTTAAGAAAATGTAAATTTTCATTTTTTGATTAAATAAAAATGAGATATAGGTTATAATGAAAATATGAACATTGTTAAATATATTTTATTACAAAATATTGTTACGGGAGTTAACAGAATGATACAGAAAAAAGCGCTTTCATGTTATAATAAAACTATAGTACTAGATGCTAATAAGGAGGGGATTAAATGAATAGTGAACTTGCCAAAGCTTCGAATTTTGAAAAGGATATTTATTTTTTCAATCAAGGAACCCATAGACAAGCCTATAAATTTTTAGGAAGTCAGCGGGTTGAAGACGGCAATAAGATTGGTTACCGATTTAATGTTTGGGCACCATACGCGAAACAAGTATTTATTCAAGGTGACTTTACAAATTGGAATTTGAAGGAATTAGAATATATTGATGGCGGCATTTGGTCAATATACTTTAATGAAGATTTAAAGGGGCAACATTATAAATATGGTATTGATAACGGTGTCGGACATATTGAATATAAGATGGATCCCTTTGCCTACCGACACGAGACGGCACCGAAAGATGCGTCAATTGTTTGGGATTTACCCGACTATGAGTGGAATGACTCAAGTTGGATTAAAAAACAGCGTGAGAAGAACATACTAGAAGAACCTTTACAAATTTATGAGGTGCATTTTAGTTCTTGGCGTCAACATACAGATGGAAGAAGTTATAGTTTCCAAGAACTTGCTGAAACATTAGTACCTTATGTGAAGAAGATGGGTTACACGCATATCGAGTTTATGCCATTAATGGATCACCCCTTAGACGCCTCTTGGGGTTATCAAATCACTGGATTTTATGCAGTGTGTGGACGATATGGAACGATTGATGAATTAAAAGAATTCGTCGATTACGCTCATCAAAACGGCATCGGCGTTCTTATAGATTGGGTTCCAGGACATTATTCACGAAATTCAAATGGGTTAGCATATTTTGATGGTACACCAACGTTTGAATACCAAGATTTGAATAAAGCGAATAATGTTGGCTGGGGAACACTTAATTTTGACTTAGGGAGAACTCAAGTTCAAAGCTTCTTAATGTCCAACGCATTATTCTGGTTAAAAGAGTTTCACATAGATGGCATTCGAGTGGATGCCGTATCTAATATGCTTTACTTAGATTTTGATGAAGGGCCGTGGACTCCAAATGAAGAAGGAACGAACATTAAGCTTGAAGGTATTGATTTCTTACAGAAATTAAACACCGTTGTTCATGAAGAATGGCCCCAAGCAATCATGATGGCTGAGGAAAGTACTAATTGGAACGGCATCACAAAGAGTGTCGAGGAAGGTGGCCTTGGTTTTGACTTCAAATGGAACATGGGTTGGATGAATGATACGTTGAAATTCTTTGAGATGGATCCACTCTATCGGCCAAAAAATTTAACATTGATTACCTTTGTTTTCATGTATCAGTTAAATGAAAACTATATCCTACCATACTCACATGATGAAGTCGTACATGGTAAGAATTCTATGTTAGGTAAAATTCAAGGAGACCGCTACAATCAATTCGCAACATTGAGACTAATTCATGGTTATATGATGGCTCAACCTGGTAAAGTACTGCATTTCATGGGGAATGAAATTGGTCAATATTTAGAGTGGCGATACTATAACGAATTAGAATGGATTGATTTGGAAAGAGAATACAATAGTGAATATCAACACTACATGAGTACTTTAAACCATTTAGGTCTTAAAGAAAAATCACTGCATGAATTGGATCATTCCGTAGATGGGTTGACGGTATTAGATGCAGATAATTATGACGAAGGTGTTTTAACCTTTATTAGACATAGTAAAAAAACAAATGATTTTTTAATAATTATTTGTAACTTCGTTCCTGTACAAAGAGAAGATGTTCGCATTGGCGTTCCATTCGAGGGTACTTATGAAGTTTTATTAAATTCAGAAATGAAAGAATTCGGTGGTGCGTGGGTTGACCCGATAGCAGATTTAAAAACCGAAGCAATCGACACAAATGACCAACCGTTTTCGATTAAGACGATTATTCCTGCTACTTCAGTCCTTTACATCCGTCCCAAACGTATTTCAGGCGTAAAGAAATAGGAAAGGAGATAGAATATTGGTTAACATAGTTAAACCGTCTCGCCAACGATCAACAATATTCTAACTGTAAAATGAAACATGAAATGATAGCAATGATTTTAGCTGGTGGACAAGGAACTCGATTAGGAGTCCTGACGAAGAATATCGCTAAACCAGCCGTACCTTTTGGTGGAAAGTATCGAATTATTGATTTTGCTTTAAGTAATTGTGCTAACTCTGGAGTTAAAAACGTTGGGGTTGTTACGCAATACCAACCATTAGAGTTAAATGAACATATTGGAAAAGGTGCTTCTTGGGGCTTAAATAGTCGTGATGGTGGAGCAACCATACTACAACCTTACTCAAGTACAGATGGCGAAAAGTGGTTTAAAGGAACTGCGAACGCTATTTATCAAAACATAAGTTATATAGACTCTTTAAATCCTGACAACGTCTTAATTTTATCAGGAGACCATATTTACAAGATGGATTACAGTGAAATGTATAATTTCCACGTTGAGAATAATGCAAGTTTAACAGTTGGGGTTATCCCAGTTGATATGAGCGAAGCATCACGTTTCGGAATTATGAATACAGATCACAGTAACCGCATTATTGAATTCGAAGAAAAACCAGCAGAGCCAAAGAGCAACTTAGCTTCAATGGGAATTTATATCTTTGACTGGCCAACACTTCGTAGATATTTAGTGAAAGATTCAGCTAAAGACCGTGTATTAGAAGACTTTGGTCATGATGTTATCCCAACATATTTAGATAACGCTGAGAACTGTTTTGCTTATTCATTCGAAGGTTACTGGAAAGATGTAGGAACGATTGAAAGTCTATGGGAAGCGAATATGGGATATTTAAACCCTGATCATCCATTAAATGAAACGCGAAATTCTTGGAGAGTCTACACATCAAATAAAGTAACGGGTGCTCAGTTCTTAACTGAAGATGCAGAAATTTCGAATGTTTTAATTGTAGACGGAAGTTATGTAGCTGGTAAAGTGTCAGATTCAATTATTTCACAAGACGTAACCGTTTCTCATGGTACTACAGTATCAAATTCAGTCATTATGTCTGACGCTGTCATTGGAGAAAACTGTGAGATAGATTACGCAATCATTGGTGAAGGTGCAGTGATCGCAGACGGAGCGAAAGTTGTCGGAACAAGAGATGAAATTGCTGTAGTTGGATTTTATGATAAGGTAGGAGGCCCAAAGAATGATGGCGAAAAATAATATTTGTGCAATTATAAATTTAACAGAAGATACAACTCAACTAAAACCCTTAACAAACAATCGTCCTATCGCTGGATTACCATTCGCAGGACGTTACCGTATTATTGACTTTATGCTTTCAGACTTAGCGTATGCTAAGATTGAATCTGTCGGATTATTCATTGGTGAATCTGGTCGTTCTATTTATGACCACGTTCGTTCAGGAGCTGCTTGGGATTTACAATCTGAAGTCAGTGGAGGTATATTTACTTTCTCACACCAAGATTGGAAGAAAAACCATCCAAAATCTCATGAACATGAAGATTTTTATTATAACCACCGCTTATTTTTAGAGAGATCAAATGCAGATTATGTCTTTGTTGCCGGAAGTAAAATTATTGCTAACGTTGATATTCTTGCAGTTAGACAACAACATATCCAAAACGATAAAGGTGTAACTGTTGTTTACAAACACTTCGATGAGAACCAAGTTTCAGACGATGAAATGTTAGCACATGGTATTGTCTTTAATGGCGATGAGATTGAGAAATTCACAAACTATGTTGTACCAAGTCAAACAGGGAAAGTAAATCTTGGTTTAAATATGTACTTCTTAAGTGTTGATAAGATGCTAAGTATCTTAGATCAAGCCACTGAAGACGAAGTTTATCTAGAACTTAATGAATTATTACAACATTATGCGACAGCTTGTTCATTAAACGGATTTGAATATACTGGTTATGCTTCAAATATTGATACAATTGATAAATACTACAAAGCGAATATGGATTTATTAAGTTTCCCAACTTTTTCTTCATTATTCCAAACGAGCATTCCAATTTTAACAAAATCAAAACACGGATCACCCACTTACTATGCTCCTGAATCAAAAGTAAGTGAGTCATTTGTTGGGAGTGATACATTTATTTCAGGAACAGTTAAACGTTCAGTTTTAAACCGTCGTGTGGTTGTAGAAAAAGATGCTACTGTACTTAATAGTATCCTTTTACAGGGAACAAAAGTCGGTGAAGGTGCTCAAATTGACTATGCAATCATCGATAAGAATACGGTTGTGGAACCAGGTGCTAAAATTATTGGAGCACCCGATGATATAAAAGTTATTGGTAAAAATTCACACGTATTAGCAGACTAGGAGGGTAAAAATGAAGGTTTTATTTGCTTCAGCTGAATCAGCACCATTCTTTAAGTCTGGAGGACTAGGGGATGTTGCTTCGGCATTACCTAAGGAATTAGTTAAACAAGGCGTTGATATTCGAGTTGTATTACCGAATTACACAAAGATGCCAGAAAAATACAAAAGCCAATTAGAGGAGCATTCTCATTTCCGTTTTCAATTAGGAAACAAAAACGTATACTGTGGAATCAAAACATTGAAACATGATAATGTCATGTACTACTTTATAGATAATTTAAGTTATTTTGATCGACCCGATTTATACGGTGAGTGGGATGATGGCGAGCGCTTTGCTTACTTCTCAACTGCTATTATAGAAATGATGGAAGTAGTAGACTTCATTCCAGATATTATTCACTGTAATGATTGGCAAACAGCAATGATACCAGCCATGTTAGTGGATAGATATCATTGGAAGAATGCCTTGAAGTCAATTCGTAAAGTGATTACGATTCATAATATTCGCTTCCAAGGAATTTATGATCCAAATATATTAACGAATGTCTTTGGGACAAGTTATAACACTTTTACGGATGACGGCGTTAAATATAATGAATTAGTTAACTATCTAAAAGGTGGAATTAATTTCTCTGATCGTGTAACAACCGTCAGCCCAACTTACGCGAATGAAATTACGACACCTGAATTTGGTGAAGGTTTAGACGCTGTGATTCGTCATAATCGTTGGAAATTACGTGGGATTATTAATGGTATTGACTATGATTCAAACAATCCAGAAACTGATCCACTTATTCCACATCATTTTTCAATTGAAGATATGTCAGGGAAAACTAAGAATAAACTTGAACTTCAACGACGTTTAGGTTTACCAGAGAATCCTGATGTACCAATCATTGGAATGGTAAGTCGTTTAACAGATCAAAAAGGCTTCCAGTTAATCGAAGAAAAATTGAATGACTTACTTCAACAAGATGTTCAAGTCGTCTTACTCGGTACGGGTGAAGAGCAATTTGAAAACTCGTTTAGATATTTTGAAGAAGTTTACCGCGATAAGATGCGTTCTTGCATTATGTTTGATGTCGAGCTAGCTCAAATGATTTATGCGAGTTCGGATATGTTCTTAATGCCAAGTGCGTTTGAACCTTGTGGTTTATCACAGATGATGGCCATGAGATATGGGACTTTACCAATCGTTCACGAAACTGGTGGCCTTGTAGATACTGTTCAGGCATATAATCAATTCACTGGTGAAGGGACTGGGTTCAGCTTCTCGCCATTTAATGCTCAAACGATGATGGATGTAATTAATTTAGCCCTACATATCTACCGCAATGATCAAGAAACTTGGAACCAGCTAGTAGAGCAAGCAATGAAGAGTGACTTTAGTTGGAAAGGCCCAGCTCAAGACTATATTAATTTATACGAAGAGTTACTCAATGAATAATTAATTAATAAAACTACTGGATAGCTTATGTGTATCCAGTAGTTTTTTGTTTTGCATTAATTGCTCAGGCAATATCAATAGATATCAAATATCTTAAAAGACGTTTACCTATTAAAGATAGCGAATATTTCATTTATTTTTCACACTTATTGCTTATAATGTCCTTAAGTTAAATTAGTGTAAACTGACTTGTCATGCTGGAATTTATCTATATAATAAGTAAGGCGAGAGTGTAAAATATCTTGTGTAAATAGAAAAAAGGAAGCCCCTTCTGTAGAATAGAGTTACCACACTACATTCACAGAAAAGAGGACTTCCCTATGAACAATCTTACTACAGATATCTTACAGACT
>NZ_JBGQQZ010000040.1:0-22958 GCF_045528575.1 Ruoffia sp. FAM 24228 | reverse complement strand
CCAAGTGAATTCTCCTTTTAGTAATGTATGGTAACTTTATTATATAGGAATTCACTGGCTTTTGTGTACATACAAAAAAAGGTGTCAGTGAGATTTCTCTCACCAACACCAAAAATTCAAGAACCCAAATTAAAAACGCCCTTCACTCTGTTTGGGAGCAAAGGACGTCGAGACGTGGTTCCACCTTCATTTATAATTACCTCACGGTAATTAACTTAATCACTTATGCTACATGAGCAAAAGTGAGACGATAACGCGTCAAACGTTTTATGTTTTGTGATAGGGTGTGTGTGAGTATGGCTTCATGATTTGCTTTCCAGCTACCGCAAACTCTCTTTCATGAAGGAATCCATCTTTAAAACCTATCCATAAATAAATTATTATTAAGAATATGGTAAAAGAAACCAACGTTAAAGTCAATGATTTTAATATCTTTTTAATTTTAAGCTTCGATGCGTCTTTCGATAAATCTCAACACCAATGTTGTCACACCTGTAAATAATAAATAAATAATTGCTACATAAACAAATGGCATTAAACTGGCTTGTTGATTCGACATCGTTCGACCTACTTTTAATAATTCTTCTAAACCAAGAATATGGATTAATGATGTATCTTTAATCAAACTAATGACTTCATTCCCTACGGATGGCATAACGATTTTCCATAATTGTGGAAATATGACGTTTTTTAAACCATTGAAGCGATTGATTGAAAGAACTTGTAAGGCTTCGTACTGCCCTTTAGGTATGGCATTTAACCCACCTCTAAAAATCTCAACAAAATAAGCGGTATAATTTAAGACTAAAGTAATGAGGGCGGCTTCAAACCGCCCCGATACTATGCCAATAAATGGAAGACCAAAGAACATAAACATCATTTGAAGCAATAAAGGCGTCCCGCGAAAAAGATAAACGTACCCATTCACTATTAACCCTAATGTTTTCGAAAATCTCTGCGCTAATAAGGCAATTATTAACCCTAGGGGAATACTTAATATTAGCGTGAATATGAAAAATTGAAAGGTTGTAACGAAACCATTATATAGGGGTTGTAACATTGATAAGTTCATTTCTTTTCGCTCCTTATAGCTTACTCATTAGTTATATTATTCGCTATCTACATCACTAAACCATTGTGATTTAATTTCTGTAAATGTGTCATCTTCAATAATTTCTGCTAACACGGCATTAAACTCTTCAACAAACGCTTCATCTGATTTACGGAAACCGACAGCATAGTCTTCTTCACCAAAGTTTTCTTCTAAAATTCGATATTGATCTGCCGTCCCATTTTGCTCTAGGAAGTAAGTTGCTAATAATTCATCAACAACAATACCTTCTACCCGGCCATTATCTAAGTCACTAAATACTTCTACAAACGTTGGATATGTGACTGGTTGAGCGCCATCTAGTGCTTCGGCAAAGTCAGCTTCATTCATAATCGCTTCTAGTGAAGCAGATTGCTCTTGAGTTGCGATTAATCTACCTGCAAAATCTTCTTTGGATTGAATATCACTATCCGCTTTAACAACAATCACTTGACGGTTTTGAATATATGGCTCTGAGAATAGGACAACTTCTTCACGTTGTGGTGTCACTGAATAACCGTTCCAGATCATATCAATGTTTCCAGTATTTAACTCTGTTTCTTTCATACTCCAGTCAATAGGCTGGAAAGAATATTCAACATCCAGCCGACCTAGAATTTCATTGGCTAAATCAATATCAAAACCAACATTTTCTCCTGCTTCATTCTTGAAACCAAAAGGGGCAAAAGTGTCATCGAAACCAATGACTACCCCTTCATCTTTATTTATTTCTTGTGCAAAACTTGGCTTTGAAACGGATAATAATAACAATAGAGCGACAAATACCATACTAATTTTTGATACAAATTTTTTCATTTTCTTATCTCCTTTTTATAAATCAAAGCAACAAAAGACGTCCTTTAATCCAATTGGATTAAAGGACGTCTACGACGTGGTCCCACCTTTTTTTATAATTATTTCGCAATAATTATCTCAGCAAGTAATAGAATTACTTTGACGATAAAGGGTCAACCTTGATTATTATACAAAGGGTGTGTCTTCATAGGGGGCTATGCTTTGCTTCTCAGCTACCGCAAATTCTCTTTCATAGCCTTGCCTATCTCTTCGTCCTTTGGAATAATCTGTTTTATTTATGAGTTTATAATAAGATATATAATCTTTTAAGTCAAGAGTTTTAATTTTATTTTAATAAATAACGCTATTGAAGTTTTGTTAATCCACAAAAATACCTCCTAATTTCTTAGGAGGTTTTGTCATTACATTATATATTATAAGGCTGCAACAGTTGCCATCACCATTGTGGCAGATACTTTACCTGCAGTAACAATGAATTCATCGAATGTAACTGAAGCTTCATCATTAGCTGAATCTGAAATCGCACGAATAATAACAAATGGGACATCCATAACATACGCAGCTTGAGCAATCGCAGTAGATTCCATTTCAGCTGCTCGCGCTAACGGGAAATTATTTAATATTTCTAACTTCTGTTCTTGTTTAGAAACAAATTGATCACCCGAAACAATTTGTCCGATATAAGGTTCTAAGCCAATCTCACGACATGCATTTTGAGCTATTCTTACCATTTCAGTATCTGGATAATATTGCGCTGGCATTCCAGCCATTTGTCCAAGCTCATAATTAAAGCCGGTTACATCGACATCATGATAAGTTAATGAATGGGCAATTACAATATCTCCAACTTCTAAGGCAGAGTCCAGTGCTCCAGCTGATCCTGTATTAATAATATGTGTCACATTAAATAATTGCTTTAATAATGTCACTGTGATTGTTACGTTTACTTTCCCAATCCCTGATAATACGAGAACAACTTCTTTGCCTTCCAAATTACCTTTAATAAATTCTACACCGAATTGCTCAGTGTGTTCTTGATTTGTAATCGTTTTTTTTAACTCGCGAATTTCTTCTTCCATCGCTCCAATTAGCCCAATAATCATAATTATTCCTCTTTCTTTTATGTATTTTATAGTAAGAATGCAATGACTAACACGATAATTAATAATACGCCAACAATGATAATACCATTGTTTAAGAAGCGATCAATCCGTGCATTATACTTCGCACGTCTAGGCATTGCCTTGTTTTGACTCGTTATTGATTCTTCTTGCTCGTCATTATCTTCTGTATATTCTTCTGGTATTTCACTTTCATAATTTGTTTCATATGGAATTTCTTGTTCATCATTTGCATACCTTTGACTTCTTGTTTCATATTCAGGATTGAAGTCATCTTGTTGCTCTTGATAATAGGAGTAATCCTCTTCACTCGGCCACTGATTCTCCTCATATGTTTCATCTGGATTGTTTTGATACTCACGTGTTTCATCAAATTCCAGCTCTTCTTCTTGATTATTATCATAATCTAAATAATCTTCATAGTCATTATTTCGTTTTCTATTAAACATTTTATTCACCCTTTTGATATAGCCAGTAATTTAAAGCAAGTGCAGTCTTCATATCCCTCACTTTGTCATTATCGAGCATTGTCTTCACTTCTTGACGATTATATTCAACTAATTCAATCTGTTCGTCCTCATCTTGAGCAAGTGGATTTTCGACTTTAATTAAGCCTTCCGCAACAAATACGGTTACCTTTTCATTAATAAAGCCTGGAGACACATAATAACTCCCTAATTCCGTCCAATCGTTCGCCTGATAGCCTGTCTCTTCTTCAAGTTCACGTTTAGCTGCTAGGAGTGCATCTTCTTCTTTACCCTCAATAAAATCTCTTAAACCCGCAGGTATCTCAATAATGTGATCAACCACTGCAGGTCGATATTGCTTCACAAGTATTGCAGTATCACGCGGTGTGATCGCTAAAATACCGACCGCTGATTGATGATTAATTAATTCACGGTAAGCAAGTTGCCCGTTCTCTAATTCGATTTGATTTCGATATAATTGTAAGATTGCCCCATCATAGATTAATTCACTTTCTTTTAAAGCTTCATCTTGTAAGAATGGGATATGTTCTGGATTCGAATACATCATGTACCTCCTAATAAATATAAGACAAATTGTAGCGCCTCTTCCTGTATAATACAAGTAAAGACTTCAATCCACTTTTCATTCTTCTCTAACTGTAAGTATAGACAAGTTCTGTGTGTAATGCATGACTTTTCGGTTAAATTTATATGCCCAATATTTAAATATGGGTCTCTAGTCCGATAAATGATTCAATGCTCTATGATAAACTTTAGTTAAGATGAACATGAAAAAGAAAAAAATTAAATGGAGGATTAATTATGAAACGACCACATACAAATAAATCAAGTCGTAAGCGCAGAAATGTTCCCATGATTATTGTAATTTTACTATTCCTTGGGATACTGCTATCCGACTCAACATTTTTACCATACTCACTTATTTACCTAACCATCGTCATCGTTATGACCCTTGGTTCAATTTCAACATTATCACGTCTATATAACCATCAAACTAATGACAATCCCCATCTTTTACAAACCATTGTCTATTTATTTTCGCTTTTAAGTCTTGCGGGGGCAGGTCTTAATGCGATTTTTGAGGTTGATTATCATATGATAAATAATATAATATTACTCTTTATCTTATGTCTAACCACCCTTTTTGGGTTTGGAGTTATGACTTTTATCATTGATAAGATATTTGTGAATCAGCCAAAATCATTTACCAAAAACCCTTTTTCTAGATCTAAAGCAACAGATAAAATTCAACATTATCAAGAAGCTGGTTTATCTGATGAAGAAATTTCATACTTTAGAGAACAATTAGCCCAAGCACGCGAACATATTATCTCGATTGAAAAACAAATGAACGCTACTGCTAAATTACGTGCCATTGATGTTAGACACAATACGATTGAAATAAGTAAGCAATTCTTTCAAGATATTGTCAAAGAACCTAAACGCTTCAGTGAAGCCGGAGATGTTATATACCGTATTCTCCCTTCCTTAGATGATTTAACTGAGAAATACAATGAAGTGAGCGAACACATTGCTAAGAACAAACAAACGTATCTGATTCTAGAAAAAAGTGCTCAGACGATTGAAGAATTAGCTGAACGCTTAACTGAAGATTATATTAGCTTCCACAAAGCAACTTACCAAGATTTAGATGACGAGATTAATTTAGCTAACCGTACTTTAAATCGCCAGCAAGCAAATGAACCGTCTAAATCGGTTGATGAAATATTAGAAGATTGGAATAATATGGACAAAGATGATGACATCGAGACGAAGGAGTAGAAAAATATGACTGAAGAAAAAGACTTATTCGACGAACTATTAGAACAAGAACACGGTTCTATCAATGATCCCGTTCAACCAACGCAACAAGAATCATCTGAATTTGATGAATTACTAGCCAATCCCTTCGATGAAACTATCGAGCAAACGCTAGAAAAAGACCTAGCTGATCAAGAAATGCTTGCTAAACGTCAAGTATCCAATGAAAAGTTAATTGAACGTTTACCAGAGCATCGTCAAAAACAAGCGCAAGACTTAGCTAAGCAAATTGATGAAGCGAACATGGGTGCCATCATCGCTTATGGATCAAACGCTCAGAAAAAATTAAGTGAATTTTCTCGTTCAATACTTCAACAAGTCCAATTAAAAGATACGGGAGAAGTCGGTGATGTTCTTACAGAGTTAATGACTAAACTACAAGAATCTGACCCACGTCAACTAACGGCTGAACCAAACATCTTCCAACGTGTATTCAAACGTGTAAAGAGTTCAATTACTGAAACTCAAATGCGTTACCAACAAATTGGGAGCCAAATTGACCGTGTGGCCATTCGACTTGAACGCGAAAAAACTGAATTGCTTAATGACAACCAAATGCTTGAACAATTCTACAACAAGAATAAAGATTACTTTGACGCTTTAAATGTCTACATTGCTGCTGGAGAAGTTAAGATGGAACAACTTCAAAACGAAGTCATCCCAGCAGCTATCGAAAAAGCACGTCAGTCTCAAGATCAAATGGAAGTTCAAAAAGTGAACGACTTAAATCAATTCTTAGACCGCTTGGACAAGCGAACACATGATCTACGCTTAACACGTCAAATGACTATTCAACAAGCACCACAAATTCGAATGATTCAAAACACGAACCAAGTTCTGGCAGAAAAGATTCAAGTATCCATCCATACGGCTATCCCATTATGGGAGAACCAAATTACGATTGCCCTAGCCTTACTTAGACAACAAAACGCGGCCACATCACAACGCCAAGTGTCTGAGACAACGAACAACTTGTTACTTAAGAATTCTGAAATGTTGAAACAAAGCACTGTCGACATTGCTCGTGAAGCAGAACGTGGTGTCATCGATATCGATACCTTACGCAAAACGCAAAGCAATCTAATTAGTACTTTAGAAGAGACATTAGAGATTCAACAAACAGGCCGTCAACAACGCCGTTTGGCAGAGCAAGAATTGCTTGAGATGGAAAATGACCTACGTGATAAATTATTAGCTATCTCCAATGAGCAAAAAAGACAACGCCAAGATAACCAAACTGAATATTAATAAATAAAATACATCAATTCATAGAGATTTGCTCTCTTATGGATCGATGTATTTTTTATACTAGTTAGCATTACATATCTTTTTGTTTCTTCAAATCTTTTATAAGAATCATCGCAGCTAAGACAACAATCCACCCCACAACCACTATAATACCAGTGGTGAAATTCAAGTTTAAATTCCCCAGCAAGAATGCTGATTCGTAACTAATTATGGACTTCGCATCCAAATACAAGAAAGGAAATAAATGACTTATACCATATAATGGCGGAACTAAAGGTATCACTAATACTTGAGAAAAGACAAGCAATAACATTACAAAGAATAAATAAAGACGATTACGGATATAATCAGAAAGCAACAAAACGAGTAAGACTAGTAGTACTAACAATAAGAAATGTAGGATGATACTTCCTTGTAAAATGGTCAACGTATCATAAACATGCATTGATATACCATCTTTAGCATAAGCTACGAATGGATAGTCTAAAGACCCTACCCCGGAGATTAACGAGGAAAGACCAAAGCTTATTAACATATAAAGTAAGTAACTGATTACAGAGTAAAATAAAGCAGTGGTGAATTTACTCATTCTTAATTCTGTTAACTTAAGTGGATAAGTTAGATCAATATTGAGATTACGTTTATAAGAATCAGTAAACAAACTTGCCATTATTAGTATTAAAGAAGGGATTAATAAGTAAGGAATCAAAGAATTGGCTGTCGAATATGTCATAAATTGAAAGCCTTTTGTTGGAGAATGAACTGAGTCATATTGCAGGTTATGCTCTGCAAGTACTTCAAGCTCAGCAATTGATTCATCCCATTGTCTTAATTCGCTATCATTATTCGTTGTTCTCACTGTAATATCTCTTACTCTGTGTAATTTTTCAATTCGCGTCTTGTAGGCTTCAGAATATTGACCCGATTCATAATAAGCTAAAAACAGTTCATTATTTTCAATCTGTTGTTCAATAGATGCGATTTGTTCTTGATTCGTCGTCGTAGCTAGTTGCTCGTTCATAGCCCCAAGCTCTGATTCAACAAAGAGAGCTAGCGTATTGGATAAGGTATTAAAATATAACAACACACCCATAACTACCCCTAGAACCACTAATAAGATCAAGTTGAACTTATTCCGATAAATCTTTTTACTATAAAAATCTAATAATATCATAGCTTACCCTCCTCACTGATCTACGAGATTCAATTGATGGTTTTCAATCTCATACACTGCATCACACAATTCAAAAATAGTATCATGATAGTGTGAGGTAAATACAATGAGTTTGCCTGATACTTTTTCTTTTTCTAGCCATTGTTTGAATAAAATAACAGCATCTTTATCTAAGCCATTAGTCGGTTCATCCATAATCAGATATCTTAACGTAGAAAGTGCATATAAACTTAGCAGTAGTTTTTGGCGCATCCCTAAAGAATATTTGCCAATCTTGCGATTAACATAATCTTCCATACCCCAATAAGATACCACTTCTTTCAACTCTACTTCAGACTTCCATAATTTTGAATATAGCTTAAGGTAGTCCATTGCTGTTAAGTTATAGTCAAACCACTCAGAATGTTCAAAATACATTACCTTTTGAAATCCACTCTGAGCCTGCGTTACGTTTGAACCACCTACCTCAATCTTCCCTTCATACTTGATTAGCCTTGCAATAGCACGAAGAACTGAGCTCTTGCCGGAACCATTAGCTCCAACAAGACCATAAATCTTCCCTTCTTGGAATGTAACACTAACATTCGTTAGAATGGGCTCTTCAAATTGAATGGATACATCCGATAACTGAATCATTGATGATACCTCCCCTGATAATACTGACAAGAAACAATTTTAATGAACATTCTTAAATTTAGTAATTCCTATTCTCCATTGTCTACTAATACAATTATATAGTAATAGTATTAAATATCATCTTGAATGTACCAAATCACTCTAAAATGCAACAAAACATTTTGTGATCAACTAAAGAATAGTTGTCACAATCTATTAAGTTTGTAAATATTCTTTATAGTACTAATCATTGAATAGTTATATGAAATTTTTAGTTATATCTTGAATAAAAGTAATTTCTTTTGTGAGTGATATAAGTTAAATTCTCACTAATAAAATTGTCAGCAATTTCAGTGATGTATGCTGAGGCAGGCACAAAAATCCATGTATACCCATAATTTCTAGTATTACCAGTGAACTTATTATATTCATAATAGTAAGAACTTATAACCTCTTTTGTAACTTGTGCACTAGCTGAAGTAGCTCCTACACTTGTAATTGTAACTAATACAAATAATAAACATAGTAATTTTTTCATTTTAATTCTCCATCCTTTTCTGATTTTTAAAATTGTTCGTAAAAATTATCGAAGATAATAAAACAATATAACCTGTAATCACTAATATACCTGTTTTAAAATTCAAATTTAAATTACCTAGTAAGAAAGCTGATTCATAACTAATGATGGACTTCGCATTTAAATAGTAGAAAGGAAATAAATGACTTATTCCATATAAAGGCGGAATTAAAGGTACAACTAAAACTTGAGAATAGACAATCAGTAAAATTACAAAAAATAAATAGAGACGATTACGGATATAATCTGAAAGCAACAAAACAAGTAATACCAATAGTACTAACAATAAGAAATGTATGGCAATACTTCCTAGCATAATAGTCAATGTATCGTAAACATGCATTGATATGCCATCTTCACCATAAGCTACTAATGGGTAATTAAAAGACCCTATTCCAGAAATTAATGAAGACAACCCAAAACTGACTAACATATAGATTAAGTAACTGATGATTGAATAGAATAAGGCAGTGACAAATTTACTCATTCTTAATTCTGTTAACTTAAGTGGATACGTCAGATCAATATTAAGATTACGCTTATAAGAGTCAGTAAACAAACTAGTCATTATTAATATTAAAGATGGAATTAACAAATACGGCACCAGAGAATTAACTGTTGAATAGGCCATAAAGTTAAATCCTTTGGTTGGGGTAAAGACAGAATCATACTCTAGGTTATGTTCAGCCAGTGCTTCTAACTCCGCTATTATCTCATCTAAAACCCTTAAATCGCTTTCAATATTAGTAGTGTTAGCACTAATTTCTCTAATCTTGACTAATTTTTCAATTCGCGTCGCATAGGCTTTTGAATACTCTCCTGATTCATAATATGAAAAAACCGCTCATTATTTTCTATCTGTTCTGTAAAAGCTGCATTTTGTTCTGCGTTATTAGCTATATTGCTTTGCATCGCTTTTAAATCATTTTGCTCCATCTTAACAGTAGAAATCAGTGAGTTGGAATTGTTATTAAAATAAAGTGAAAGTCCCATAATTACAGCTAAAATCACCAATAGAATCAAATTAAATTTATTACGGTAAATTTTTTTACTATAAAACTCTAACAATATCATGGATTATCCTCCTCACTGCTCTACAGGCTTCAATTGATAGTTTTCAATCTCCTACACCGCATCACACAATTCAAAAATAGTATCATGATAGTGCGAAGTAAATAAGATTTGTTTTCCTGATATTTTTTTCCAGCCACCGTTTGAACAAGACAACTGTATCCTAGTTTAAGTCGTTAATCAGTTCATCCATAATTAGATATCTTGCCGAGGAAAGTGCACATAAACTTGGCAGTAGTTTTTTCCGCATTTCTAAAGAGTATTTGTCAATCTTTCGATTGACATAGTCTTTCATGCCCCAATAATTAATCTCTCCATCCAAGTCAAGCTCAGACTTCCATAATTTTGAATATAGCTTATGGTAGTCCATTGCTGTTAAGTTATAGTCAAACCACTCGGAATATTCTAAATACATTACCTTTTGAATAGAACTTTGAGCCTGCGTTACGTTTAGACCACTCACTTCAATCTATCCTTCATACTCAATTAGCTTAACTATAGCATTAAGGACTGAGCTCATTCTTGAACCATTGGCTCCACCAAGACCATAAAAATTGCCCTCTTGGAACGTAACACTAACATTTATTAGAATGGACTTTTAAATTTAATGGGTATGTCTAATAACTCAATCACTGATGACACCTACTTAAACTACATAAATCACCAATTATAATTATTAATTTTCTCAAACCTAATGTAATTCCATCCCTCTTCTACAATACGAGTTATCGTTGAAGATATATATGCATTATCTGGAACATCGCGATATAAATAATTATGATAATTTGTAAGATTTCCAGTAATTTTGTTTTCATCATATCTATATGATATGAGAACTAATTTAGCAGATACCGTTGTAGTGAATGTCCCAAGCTGAATTAATGTTATCGCAAGAATTAATAATCTAAATATTTTATAATTGTTACTTCTTAATTTATTCATCTTTTTCCTCCTAATGTACATTCAGTTACTTATTTTATCGATTACTAATAATTATCTGAACTTTTTAATGACAATTGGCATAGTTCTAATTAAATATTTTGAATAGTATATTGAATTCTAAGTTACATTGAACTAAGAAAAAGTAGAACCAACATCAACCTTCTCCTTGTAATATATTATTAAAGATCTTTTTAAGTCATAAATGTTTAATAATATACGGGACATAATCATCATCATCCATTGGAAATGATATTACTTTTGAATAACTAGTGATATTGAGAGTGACTAATAAAAAACAGACGGCAGTAAAAAACTTAAGCTTGATTATATTATCCTTCCTTGACATTTTATAAATTCATCTTATCATAAGTATTATTAACATATTCTAATATTTGACTATAGTTCAAACGCAAAGGAGTATATATCATGCAGCATATTGGTCCACTCTTTAAACGAATTCGAAAATCGAAAGGCTTAACTCTTGAAGAAGTTAGTAAGGATATTGTATCTGTCTCTTTTCTTTCTAAATTTGAAAATGAAAAAAATGATATTTCTGCCTCCAACTTATTAGCTTTACTTCAACGATTAAAAGTTGATCCCAAAGAGTTCTACCGTTTAGTGTCTAATTATAATTCTACACCGATTCAAGAATTTATTGCGAGTTTAACACCCGCTTTTCGTAATGATGATGTACGCCTACTTAATCAAAAATTAACTGAGCTTGATGAGAATAAAAATAAATATGATTCCTTATTCTATACTCACTACAAAATCCTTATAACTCACTTTATCGATCACTTAACTGATCTACCCATCAATCAAACAAATACAAACACAATCATCAATTATTTGATGGCCAATGATTACTGGGGGAGCTATGAAGTATATCTCTACACTAACTTTATTAAGTTTATCCCCTTAGATATTAATAGGCTTCTCTTAAAGAAAGCTAAGACATCTGCAGCCAATTATGTTGATGAAGGAAATTATAAGCACTCTGTTGTTATCATCCAAACTAACTTCATCAATAAATTAATTAAGGAACGAGAAACATTTCTAGCAATTGATATGATTAACGAACTGCTTGATGATTTAAACAATACACCTTATTTCTATGAGATCAATAAATTACAATACCTAAAAGGCAAAGCAATGATTGCGCAAGGCAAGATTACTGAAGGCAAAAAATACACAGACCGCGCTATTGATATCATCTACCAGTTTAATAATGACACATTAGGTCGGGCTTATGAAAAAACAATCAATAATTTGATAAATTCTGTTGAACTTGAACTAAAGGAAAATTCCTAAAAGAAGAAACTACTAACTGCTTATTAATATCTAATACAACATTTTTGTATCCTACATTTTTTAGTAAGCATCAATTTCAACAAATCCGATTGCATCCTCTCTTTGCATCAAAAAAATCTAGGTTACTCAACCTGAATACCTAGGTTCCTAGCTCATCAAACAAAAAAAGAAGCAATCACTTGGCTCCTCCTACTCCCCCATATTCTTAAAATAATAAATCGCTAGTTGTGTGCGGTCTCTTAATTCTAACTTCTCTAATAGGTTCGATAAGTAGTTTCTGATTGTTCCTTCTGAGAAGTGCATTTGCTCAGCAATTTCTTTATTATTTAATCCTTGGGCTACCCAATGTATTAACTCCACTTCTTGTTCACTGAGGGATTGATGTTCTATTTGATTCTGCCCTTCTTTTTTCTGATCTGAGGATAGAAATGATGGAATCTTTGCGACAATCTCATCTCCGTATACTCTATGTCCGTTAGATACAGCTTCAATTGCTGGTATTAAGCTATCGAAGTCTGTCTTCATTAAGTAACCCTTAGCCCCTATCTTTAACGCTTCAATTATATACTCATCTTCCAAGAATGTAGTTAAGTAAATAATCTTAGCATTAGGGTTCGCCCTGCATCAATGCCATTCATAATCGGCATGCGAATATCTAATAAGACTATATCAGGATTGTGTAGTGGATATAATGTTAGTGCATCTTCCCCAGTCTTACCAGTTGCTACTACTTTATAAGGATTGTCATTGTTTTGAGTGGCCATCTCGATAATGGTCTTAATACCATTTGTTACCATCGCATCATCATCGATAACTATAATCTTCATTCTTCCATTTCCTCCATAGGTATTGTAATGAATATTCTAAAGCCTTTCTCATTGCTTATAAATAGCGTCCCATTTAACATTTTCACACGTTCTTCCATATTCAAAAGTCCGATCCCCTCTGATTTTAATGGGCTATCTTTATGACTGGAATTCTTCCCATTATCTAAGATAAGTAAAGTCCATTTATCAACTAGTTCAATAAAGCGAATGGTTACAGCGGTCGCATCAGAATGTTTATTAATATTCGTAAAGGCCTCTGTCACGATCGTAACAATCGAATGTGTTAGTTGATTAGTCAGAGCTTTAGTATTACGGTAAGTAAAGTCAACCGGTGCTGTGGTGAAAGATTGGATGATTTGCTGCAATTCTTGTTCTAAGTTAATCGCAGACTCTCTTTCAGTATGAATGACAGACTTGACATTTTATAATTGCCCTTTACACTAATAAGATATCAGTTATCCAGGTATTCAAAATAGGTAAAAACGTCCTATTAAAAGTGCAGCGGTCAATAATATCAAACCAATCCATGTCATTCGATTCATGATGTCCTCCATTCTATTTTACTAAAATCATTACCTATATTAGCATTGATATAAACGTTTATTACAGGCGATATCTAATCGATCGATGTGGTTATGATATCCACTGCTGCTAGAAAGCATGCCACTCATCTACAGTGCCCTTCTTCCTCAATTAGATACGGTAGGAAATAATAAGCCTCTCTTATTAGCGATGACCACCCTCCCACTAATCAATAGAGCCATTCCATTGTTAAAACGCTTTAACATCATATTATAAATAATATAGTTTATCCAATTTTTTCACGAATAACTTCTCGCAACTGATGGGTTACTTATTACCTACAATTCTAACTCAATTTCCTATCATCAACCATTAAACAAATACTCATTTTTGTTTAAGCACTTTGATAAAATATTTCAACAAATTTTTATTTATTTGCGTTGAGGCAAGTAAGTATACAATGATGCCTAATGAAATTTCTAAGATTAACTTATAGTACATACTGATCGTTAAAAAATTTATTGGGTAAACGATGATTAACATCACAATAGCTGAAGTTAATGAGGGTAATGTTACCATAAACTGCTCAGAGAGTGTAAAATTAATCAATTTCCTATTGGGATACGCATTGATAAACAATTCAATAATTCTCTCTATCAAAGTTCCTAAAGCGATATAATAAGGCCCATATGGGAGAGTAATAATAATCAGTAATAAACCAACGACCCTTTTAGTAAATTCCATTTTTACAATTAAATCGCTTTTACCAAGTGCCTTAATTGACTGTAAATTTAATGAAAGTAAGGGCCATAAAGCATACGTTATCGCAAATACCCTTAAATACGGTACCGCCTCCAGCCATTCGTCCGTTAATATAACAATGATTAACGGCTCAGAGACTATAAATAAACCAATACCTATGGGATAAATAATAAAAGCTGAGACTTCCATCGTCTTTTTTATTATATGCTTCATTTTGCTGTGTTCATCTTGTAATGAAGATAGCGTTGGAAAAATAATACTTTGTAAAACTTTATCAAAGTTTGTGACGACTGATTTTGGTATTAGCTCACCTCTTTGATAAAAACCTAAATCTTCGGTACTATATACTTTTCCAATTAATAATTTTCTCAAATCCAAATAAAGACTGTAGATTAAGTTACCTGCCAATATACCAATCCCAAATTTAAACATACTCCTAAGGCGATTCAGTGAGAATTTAAGATTCACTTTAAATTTAATGATACGATTTAATAATATCGGGTTTAAATAACTACTTATAATTTGCTGTATCACTAAAACCCATATACCAAAACCATTTAGTGCTAATACAACAGCAACACCACCAGAAATAAACAAGGACATCGAGCTTGATAAGAAAAGTGGTTTGAAATTCTGATTTCTAGATATATAAGCAATTTGGATTGAATTGTAACCTAGTGGAAACAATACAACGCCTAAAATTCGAATGATTGTACTGAGTTCATTATCATTGTAAAAGTTTCCTATAATGGGAGCCAATACATATAATAATAGATAAAAAAATATCGACACCAATACACTGAATACTAGAACTGTTGAATAATCTAATGCATCCACTTTCTTCTTCTGGATTAGTGCAGTATTGAATCCACCTTCTATGAAAACTAAAAAAATATTAGTGAATACTAATATTATAGCCATTCTTCCTAGAATTTCAGGACCAAGTAATCTAGCTAAAATGAGTTGCATGGATACTTGTACAGCCTGAGCTCCACCTCTCTCTAGTAATTTCCATACAAATGAATTTAAAATTTTTCTATTCAATATTATCTTCCTTTATACATTATTAAATCAACGCTTCGCAATTTATAATAGTATGTTTTTTTCTAAATCAATTTTTCATAAACCCTTTATGTTCTTAATCTTAACATACAAAAAGATTAGAACTTGGTAAAATTCAAATTCTAATCTAAAACTGATTAATAAGGAAAAAAATCGATTACGCTTAATTATTCTGATTCAGGTATAACACTATATCCTACTGACGGTCCACCACCTTTTGGATAAACCCATCCAGAATATTTATAAGCATTGTAAAAAAAGTCATTGCTCACTCTATCATTAAAATATAATGTTCCATATAGCCCATTTTTATCGTAAATAATGCTTGAAGGTGGAAACCAAAAGGTTTCATATACATTTACGTAAATACCTTGACTATTCGGAACGGAATTATTTACTTCACTTGAGGATTCAACTTCTTGAGCACTTACAGTTTCAACCTCATGCACTGGCATTCCTACCAGAAAACCTATAATCCCCAATACTAATACTATTTTTTCATGTTCTAGTCTCCTATCTCATTTTTATTTAATTACAAATTTATAGTTATATATTCAAACTGAAAAATAAATATCTTGAAATATAAGCTGATTTTGAAAGTAATAGAAGTATCTAAGCTCCTTCAGCCACTCAAGAATAATATCTGCGTAAGGATCCATTTTCTTGGTTCGATTTTGTAATGTATATGTCCATTCAGTCATTTCCTCAAAGTCTTTTTCTAGATATTTTCTCACCGTATCTCGATTTACGCAACCTTTCGTTCAATTTGACTTTTGTTGAATCCCAATCGATGCAATCGATGGATTTCGTGATAAATACTCATCTTTTTTTCGTTCACCTTTCATCATCCAATTCAATTGATACTGTAAAAGTATAACTGAATTATTTTTTTATGAAATAAAGTGCCGAAACTTATCTAGCAAATATTGTTGAATCTAATTTAGCATTAACATTTGTGCTCCTCTTGAATATTTTTGTGAATCTCTAGTATACTTTTCTATGTAAGTTTAAAGTATTACATGGTTTATTTAGTCATTTTATTAAATTTACTTTATTTAATGGCCAATAAATAAGTAATGCTTCTGATAAAATATTTTCTTTAGGTATAGTTCCCATATCTCTACTATCTTTTGAATTTCGCCGATTATCACCTAGGACAAAATATTCATCATCAGGTACTTTTTCAATAATAAGATCTTCTGTAAACTGCAACCATTCTTCTTTTTTAGTTTCTAAATATGGCTCTGTTACCAACTCATTGTTTATATAAAGTTCATCATTTTTGTATTCAATACGATCACCTGGTATTCCAATAATTCTTTTAATATAGTACTTATCTAATTCTGGAACATCCATAATGACTATATCAAATCGATCGATTTCAAAATAATTTGTTCCAATTACCTTCTCTCCATGTTCTAATGTATAATCCATTGAAGCTCCTTCGATACTATAGAACGGAAATATAAGACTTCTAATAATTATGAATATAATGAAAATAATTATTAATATCTTATTTTCTAATATCGTATCTTTTATATAATCGAACATCAGAATTCTCCTTTTAAAATATATAATTTTTAAGTATAATTGTTAATGTATACTTTTGAATTTTCCTTCTATTGCAAAATTCAAATATCATCATTGAGTCGCATAACAATGATAACTAAATAACAATAAACCTGTAACAGTTATACTAATGTGGAATCAATAAAACTTTATTCCTCAATATTACTCATTCTGGGAGCACTATTACTTCGTCATCATCAGTAGGTATAAATTGGCCATTTTGAAACCCATCAACAGAAATTAAACACACTAAAATCAGACAAATAAGCTTTAACGCCTTACTTTTAATACTTACACCTCTTGAGTTTTAACAACTCTATAGTATCATGCAACCATTTTATGATTTTAATAATTTAATTTTACTTTAATTTATTTGGGAAGGATAAATTCATATGCAATCATTAGGACCAATTTTCAGAAATTTACGATTAGAAAAACAATTAACTTTAAAAGATACTGCCAAAGGTATTGTTTCACAACCATTTCTTTCAAATTTTGAAACTGGTAAATCTGGCATTTCAGCTGATAAATTATTTGCTTTACTTCAAAGGTTAAAGGTAAGCCCTGAAGAGTTTTATAGATTAGCTTCATTTTACAATTCTGTTTCAATATATGAGTTTTTAAATAGCTTAGCCCCTGGATTAGTAAATGAAGATATTTACTTTTTGAATAAAAAATTAGAAGAATTAAACGAAAAAAAAGAGAATTTCGACAGCATATTTTATACTCATTTTAGAATATTTATTGAACAATCTATAAATTTATATAGTAATACACCATTGAACACATCTGAAATCAATATTATTAGCCAATATCTCCTATATAATGACAATTGGGGTAATTATGAAATACATCTTTATGCTAATTTCATTAAATTCATACCTTTAAAAATAAATAAAATTTTAATAAAAAAATCTAAGAAATCTGCTAGCCAATATGTTGGAAAAGAAAATTATAAACATTCAGTAGTTTTAATATATATAAATTTTATAAATCATTTAATACGAGAAAATGAGTTATTATTCGCTAATGACTTAATTGATAATATAATGAAAGATTTGATTAATACCAAGTATTTTTATGAAATAACTAAACTTAACTATTTAAAAGGCAAGTTAACAATAGCGCAAGGTAATATAGAAGATGGACTTAAAATCGCTCAAAAATCCATAGATATCATGTATAATTTAGAGGCTTTTTCCATTGCACAGGCTCATAAAAAAGCATTAAAAGATTTTATAGATTCTCTTGAGAGTTAAAGTAAAGTTATATTTTTATACTTACTTTTTAACTGTTAGATCAATTGTTTATTAGTCAGAGTGTAAAAATTGTGTCTCTATCGTTTTAATAACGACACATTAGGTCGAGCTTATGAAAAAACAATTAATGAACTCATAATTTCTGTTGAACTTGAACTAAAGGAAAATTCCTAATACATTCAACTACAAAAAAGTGTGACTTGTTTTTATTTACACAAGTCACACTTTATTTATCTAGCTTCTCACTAACCTTTCAACTTTAAAGCTTCCTGCAGTAAATAATACCAAGCCATATAACGCAATGACTGGAATATTCGGTAAGATTGCTCCTGTATCCAATGATTCGAACAACCAATAAAATGGTGAGACATATTCGAAAAATGACAAGCCTGGTATATCTATAATACCTATGCCTAAGAACACAAAGACGATTGATAAGACAATACCTACCATTAGGATGACTTGATCATTTTTAAATAATCTGAATAGTACCATCGTAAAGCCAGCGTTAAAGATGCAAAAAGCAAGAATTGCAGCGATTATCACTGGAAGTTGCGTTATTGTAATTCCAAATATCAAACAAATAAGCAAGATAACTAACATCGCAGAGATAAAATTATTAAGCGAGAAAGCTGCTAAAACACTGCCTAATATTTGCCAACTTCGTGCATTGGTTACAATACTTCGGGTTAAAACTCCATCACTTCTTAATTTATTCAAATCAGCACTCACTAAGCTACTTGCGTAACTCATAAAGAATATAGTCATAAAAACTACGATGACTAAATTTCCGTCAATGGGAGTATAACTTTGTTTGATACTTGGTTCAGCAACTTGAATTTTTTCAAAGTCTAACTCAGCTTCATTTAAAGCATTCTCTGTCATTACTTCACTCAATACAGAGGTAAATTCAGATTCAAAGAATATATCATTATTTTCTCCATTGATACTACGCGTTTTAATTCTGGAACCTTCCTCTGGAAAGTTAACGGGGATTTCATAAATCATCGCTAACTCACTTTGTTCCAATTGCTCAAAGGCCCTTTTAGAATCTGACGTAAAGTTAGCTTGTAAATTCTCACTCAGTCTTGGGTACACATTCTCCTCGACAAACTCCGAATCATTTACGATAACAAACTCTTCACTTAAGATTGCATTCGTATCAGAGGTGGTGATAAATAATAAACCACCGACCATAAATAACGGCATGATGAAAGACATGGAGATGAGACCAAAATTTTGGCATATGCGTTTAAAATGAAACCAAACTAATTGTATGAATTTCATATTGGTTTCAACTCCCTTCTGTTTCTCAGTTGAATAACTAAGAATATTAGTATGACACTAACCAATACAATTCCAACAGCAATGCCGATATTCGACATCCAATCGTTATTGAGAATATAGTCAATCATCGGTTGAGAGAAAATTTCTCGATAGTAATTTTGACTAAATATCTCTCCAAATTCCCCACCTATAAGACGGTCGATGGGTAGAAAACCTAAAATCATATATAAAGATGTTATGATAAGGTAAACTAAATTCACGTATTTATCTGGTATAAAATAATATAAAATACCATTCAATACTTGGAATAATAATGCATACACAACTATCCAGCCAAGATAAAACAAGGGATTCCCAACAAATGTCGTACTATCAATGAATCGCCATATGACCATATACAAACTAGCTAAAAATGTATACGTTAGTGTGTCTGAGATGATACCGTAAATAACGTCTTGTGCGGGGGTCAGTGGGAGCACGCCAATTCTTTTTCTTAGACCCTTCATATCTTCGTTTGTCTTTAGACCTATGCTTCCTGCTAGTGACAAAATAAAGATATAAACGAGGCCAGAAACAGAAATATACTGATTACTCGTTAAAGCTGATTGAGATTCATACTGTTCCTTTACAAATACTTGTTCACTACTCAATTGAGATGCGCGATTAAGAGAATCTATCAGTTCATCGACAGTGGCTTGATCTGACTTTGCTCCCAATTCTTCGCCTAATTGTTGTTGATTGACTAAACTACTTTGAAAACTTGTAATTAATTGAGTAAGTATTGCTTCTTCAGATGCTGAAGCATTTTCTTTAGATTCAATACTCACTAAAGTATCTTCTAAGCGTTGACTATATTCTGGTTGAAGATGAATAACAAAGTTTGAATCATCATGACTTTCTACGATGTCCACATATGATTGCATGGTCTCATTACTGAAAGCATCAATGAAGACTTGCCCCACCTCCCCTTGATCTTCATTATTAATACTGATTTCCACCGGATCACTTGTCTGTTCAGGAACAAAGGCTGAACTAAAGGAGAAGCCCATTAAGAGTGAGAAAAAGATTGGCATGGCAACATATAATGCCAGAATCGTCATCCATTGCTTAGCATTGGCTCGCATGTTTGTCTTAACGTAAGTCCATAATTGGCTCATTAATAAAACCTCCTTAGTCTCTTAATGTTTTTCCGGTGAGTTGTAAGAAAGCTTCCTCTAGACTTAAAGCTTCTTTATTTAATGTCGTTAGTTCAATATTTTCTTCATTAATTAAAGTCGTCAATTCCTTTGTATTAAACTCAACGGGATCGACAATTAAGTGGAATGAATTATTTTCACTCACAACTTGTTGAACTCCTGGCAATCTCGTCGATAATTTCTCTTCAAAATCAAGTGGCGCTTGCTCCACTTCGATAAACCATTTCACTGTATCTTGAACTAATTGCTTAATCTCAGCTTGAGTTCCATAACCAATTTGTTGACCATTATCTAATATGAATAAACGCTCACACAAGGCTTCTACTTCTTCCATGTAGTGTGAAGTATATAGAACGGTTGTACCGTACTCCTGATTCATATATTGAATAAATTCGAAAATCTTATTTCTTGACTGAGGATCCACCCCAACAGTCGGCTCATCCAGGATGAGAAATTTGGGTCTGTGAAGAATTGCGGCTGCGATATTTAACCGTCTTTGCATCCCACCAGAGAAAGTTTTAACTGCTTTTTTCGTATGTTCCGTTAACCCAACCACCTCAAGGGCTTCATTGATACGTTCTTTCAACAAATGACCGGATAAACCATAAAGTCCACCAAAATATTCCAAATTCGAAGTCGCATTTAACTCTTGCATCAGAGCAATTTCTTGAGGTACTAAGCCGATTTGTTCACGCACTTTTACAACATCTTGAGGAACCACGTGCCCATCGACTGAAATATCCCCTGAATTATATTGTGTCAGACCGGTAATAATATCAATCAATGTTGATTTCCCAGCTCCATTGGGTCCAATTAGGCCAAAGCATTCCCCACTTTCAATCTCAAAGGAAACATTATCTAATACTTGATCTTTACCGTAACTCTTATATATATTGTTAATTTCTACATAGCTCATAATTACCCTCCTCTTTATTTCCAACTTAAGTATAACTAAACATTGCTGTGTCAACTATTCACTGAGGTCACTGATTCGAGTGACTTTAGTCACTATTTTAAAAAACACCCTCAATAAACGCAGGAATTTGCATTTATAAAGGGTGTTATCTTAATTCATCAAGCCATTCTCATAAGCAAAAATAGCTAGTTGAGTTCTGTCTCTTAAATCGAGTTTATTTAAAATCGTACTAATATTATTCTTAACCGTTCCAATAGAGAGATATAAAGTGTCAGAAATTTCTTGATTATTTAAGCCGCTGGCTATAAGCAAGATCAGCTTAATTTCTTTCTCAGATAAATCAAAGTCCGTTCCATTAAAACTTTTACTTTGGAAGTTGGAGTGATTAGATAACATGGCTTGGCTAATCTTTCCGTCCAAAACGACATTTTCATTAAAAACAATACGGATGCCTTCATGAATCTCTTCATGGCTACTATCTTTGAGTAAGTAACCCGATGCTCCTAATTGCATCGATTGAGCGATGTACTCCACATCTTGGAAAGTTGTTAGAATTAATACTTTAATTTGAGGATGAGCTGCTTTAATTAACTCGGTCCCTTCGATCCCATTTGAATCTGGCATGCGAATATCCATGAGCACAACGTCCACCGGATTATGTTGGCAAAATATCGCCGCTTCTTTACCACTAGTCGCCTCTCCAACAATCTCAATATCTTCAAAAGAACCTAGTAATATAGCTAAACCACCTCTGATGAGTTGTTCATCATCAACAAGTAATACTTTGATTCTATCCGTCATAACTGCTGCCCCCCTTTGGTAATACGATTCTTACTTTAAAGCCTTTATTTAGAGCGGAATGAATCTGAACTTTTCCACCTAATAACTTCGTCCGTTCTTTCATACCCGTAATGCCCATTTGCGGTTTAATCGTATCCGTTCCTTTTCCATTATCCATCATCGTTAAGATAACCGTGGAATCCGTAAAGTGACATTGAATTCGAACTTCATCTGCTTGACTATGTTTACTACTGTTACTTAAAAATTCTTGAATCGCTCTCATAAATAATAACTCTTGTTCAGGCGATAAGCTCCAAAGTAATTGATTATTATTAAAATAAACTTTAATCGGACTATTATGCTCAAAATCTGAAATGATGAGAGTGTAAAATATTTTGTGTAAATAGAAAAAAGGAAGTCCCTTCTGTAGAATAGAGTTACCACACTAAATTCACAGAAAAGAGGACTTCCCTATGAACAATCTTACTACAGATATCTTACAGA
>NZ_JBGQQZ010000039.1:0-24025 GCF_045528575.1 Ruoffia sp. FAM 24228 | reverse complement strand
TAAAGATGAGAACACAACACAAACTATCGTTGCATAGAGAGACACTTAAACATAGGAATAAAAAAAGAGCCAAGGTGACTGCGTCACCTGGCTCCTCGGTCCACCAACATCAAAAATTCATGAACCTGTTTTATCATATTATCTAATTTCTAAACCATCTATATCTTTCAGAGCATCTGTAATGTTAGCCATTACTTTTTCGATATCTTCGTCTTTCAATGTTTCATTCGGGTTTTGGAAAGTCATATGATAAGCCAATGATTGCTTACCTTCTGGAATGTTCTCACCAACATAACGGTCAAATAACTCAATCGAAACTAAATACTGACCTCCATTTTCTGCAATTGTTGAATTTAATTCATGATGCAATAACGTATCGTCAACTAATAAAGCTAAGTCACGTGACGTTGATGGGTATTTAGCAATTGGAGTTTGAACTAAATCAGCTGTCGGATAAGCAACTAATTTATCTAATTCAATCTCAGCGAAGAATGTTCCTTGATTTAAATCAAATTCTTCAGTCACTAATGGATGAATTTGTCCCATAAATCCGATATCTTCACCCGCTAATGAAATGATAGCCGTTCTACCTGGATGCATCACATCGATCTCTGATGTCGGTTTAAATTCAATTTGTGAAGCAATTCGTAAGCTTTCAAAGTATGTTTCTAACATCCCTTTTAGTACGTAGAAATCATAATTCTTTTTACTTTCATACCATTGAGATCCTTTATATTCTCCAGAAAGTAGAATCGCTAATCGTTCTTCTTCTTTCGGTTGAACATGTGTACCTTGTCCGAAGAAAACACGTCCTGTTTCATAGAAAGCTAAATCTTTGTTTTGTCGTGCTTGGTTATATTGTGCGATTTCCATTAAAGCTGGGAACATACTTTGTCTTAGAACCGTACGTTCTTCACTCATTGGTAATTCTAACTCAACTAATGAATGATCGTCAGATTTTAATAAACTAGCATGTTCTTTAGATGTTAAGACATAAGTAATCGCTTGGTTTAAGCCTAAGCCTTCCGTTACAGTTCTTGTTTTACGAATTAATTGTTGTCTTTGAATTAAACGTCCTGGTTGACTCGGTGTTGTTGGTAATGTTGTTGGAATATTATCATAACCATAGATACGAGCAATCTCTTCTAAGATATCCGCTTCAATTGAAATATCCCAACGTCTTGCTGGCACATCCACAATAAACTCTTCTTCATTAAACTCAACTTCAAAGCCTAAACGATCGATAATTTTAACGATGTCGTCTTTCGTTAAAGTTATACCTAATTTCTTCTCTGGAGAGTTATTGTGAACGCTAATTTTAACATTGTCCGTATTGAGTTGGTTAAACTCTTTAACACCATCAGCGATCTGTCCACCTGATAATTGAGCCATTAATAAAGCAGCTTGTTCGCCTGACTCATTTAATTTACTTACGTTGATTCCTCTTTCAAAGCGAGCACTTGATTCAGAACGTAAAGCAAATTTCTTAGATGACGAACGAACTCGTTGTGAATCAAATATAGCTGTCTCTAATAAGACATTCTTAGTATTGTTCGTCACTTCCGAATCTAAACCACCCATAACACCTGCTAAAGCAATAGGTTGGTCTCCTGATGCAATGACTGTATCCGTTGGTTCTAATGTTCTTTCAACACCGTCAAGAGTTGTTAAAGTATCTCCTTTAGCTGCTGACTTTACTTTAATTGTTTTTGACTCTAATTGATCAAAGTCAAATGCATGCATAGGCTGTCCATATAATAATAAGAAGTAATTTGTTGTATCAACAATATTATTTACCGGACGTATTCCAGCTTTCATTAAACGGAGTTGTACCCAAAGTGGGCTCGCTTTTACTTCGACGTCCTCAATTAAACGGATTTGGTACGCATTTGATAATTCTGGACTTTCAACTTCAATTTGAACTTGTCCCAATTTAGAATCTTTTGCAAAGTCTCGCTCTTCAATTAAATTAAATTGTGGTTTTTGATCATAAATTGCTCCCACTTCGTAAGCTGTTCCATACATACTTAAAGCATCAGCACGGTTAGGTGTAATATCTAATTCAATAATATCGTCATCTAATTTCATATATGACACAATGTCTTCGCCTACTGGGGCATCTTCAGGTAAGATAAAGATCCCTTTGGCATATTCTTTAGCAACAACACTGTCACTAAAGCCAAGCTCTTGTAAAGAACAAATCATACCATTTGAGTCCACACCGCGTAATGTACTTTCTAATATTTCCAGTCCGCCAGGCAATACTGCGCCTGGTAAGGCAACAATTACTTTTTGACCTTGTTTAATGTTTGGAGCTCCACAGACGATTTGACTTAAATCACTGCTACCTACATTAACTTGTGCCACATTTAAGTGATCACTATCTTGATGTGGCACAAGTTCTACAACCTCACCGACAACAATATTATTTAAACCTTTACCAATATTTTCAACGGATTCAACTTCAATTCCTGTTCTTGACATACGTTCAGCTAATTCTAAGCCTGTAATATCTGATAGGTCTAGGAAGTCACTTAACCATTCGAGTGAAATTAACATATTAGTTTTGACCTCCTTTAAATTGTTTTAAGAATCTTAAATCATTTTGATAGAAATGACGAATATCGTCGATGTTATATTTAAGCATTGCGACACGTTCAATTCCTAAACCAAACGCAAAACCGCTATATTTCTCAACTTCAATCCCAGACATTTCTAGAACGCGCGGGTGAACAATTCCAGCGCCTAAAATTTCAATCCAACCTGTTTGTTTACATACAGAACATCCTTCTCCACCACACTTAAAGCAGCTCACATCAACCTCTACTGATGGTTCTGTAAAGGGGAAGAAACTTGGACGAAGACGAATTTCACGTTCTTCACCAAATAATCTTTGAACTAATAATAATAATGTCCCTTTTAAATCAGCCAATGTGATATCTTCAGCAATCACTAAGCCTTCCACTTGTTGGAATTGGTGTGAATGCGTTGCATCATCACTATCACGACGGAACACTTTACCTGGACTGATCATTTTTAATGGGCCGTCTTCTTCAAAATTATGGACTTCCATTGTACGTGCTTGTACTGGTGACGTATGTGTACGTAAAAGTACTTCATCATCTACATAGAATGTATCTTGCATATCTCGCGCTGGATGATTCTTTGGTAAGTTCATACGTTCAAAGTTATAAGAGTCTAATTCCACTTCTGGACCTTCGACAACTTGATAACCCATCCCTAAAAAGAAATCTTCAATTTCTTCTAAAGTTTGCGTTAAGATATGTCGTGTGCCGTATGGTTGAGCATACCCTGGTAATGTCACATCAATCGTTTCATTTGCTAATTGCTGTTCTAACTCTTTCGCTTTAATGAGCGCTGTTTGTTTCTCAAAGGCTTCATTGAAGATTGAATGGAAATTTTGTATCGCTTTACCTAATTCTGGCTTTTCTTCATTAGATAAGTGGCGCATTTCTTTCGTATATTGAGTTAATTCACCTTTTTTTCCAGTAAATTTTACTCGAATTGATTGAAGTGCATTAGTTGAGTCACTCGCTTGAATTTCTTTAGCAGCATCTTGTGCTAAAGCTTCAATTGATGACTTTAATTGTTCAATAGTTGATGTCATGTTTTTCTCCTTTTTTAAATAAATACATAAAAAAGCACGCCCCAAAAAAGGGACGCGCTACCGTGGTACCACCCTAATTCTTAGTTAAAGAATAATTAACTAAGCTCTTACGCCGGTAACCTAGGCTTTAGGTATCTTTTTCAAATTCTAATAAGAATTCTTTACAGATCCACTCCGAAATTGAACGTAAGAAACCGGCTTATGTTATTTAGTTTCAGTCAATGCTAAATATCCCTGTCGATGGCGGTTCTTACTAGTTTCTTCTATATGTTTAATAATTCATTATCTTATTATAGTAACTCTTTATATTAAAGTCAAACTGATTAATTCATTTGATTTGGATTGTATGCTACGTCCATGGCTTTGACAGTATGACGATAAATGAAGCTAAATGCTCCGGTCGTTAATTCTGCAATACAACTGTGTTTATCCATTAAAGTAACAATCCAACTTTCAGCATATTTAGGCACGTCGCGTGTTGCTCCAGCCATATGCTTCAATATAATGTCGCATTCTAACTCAGATAACTCTGTAAGTTTTTTTGCGTTTTCTAATGCAATACGTGGATGTTCGAAATTATGACCTTTTCCTCCTACTTCATGCTTTGTTTCGCAATCGTAGAAAAATAAATCATGCAATAGTCCAGCTCTAGCAATAGCTTTTGTATTCAATTTTAGTCGTTTAGCCCAACGGTAACTACGGTAAGAAACCGATAATGAGTGTAATAAGCGGTTAGTTACTTGGTGATGCTTGTACATTTCTAATTTTTGAACCAACTCGTGATCTAATAAATCCTCAACGAGAGCTAAATATTCCGGATCTTTTTGCCATTTTAAAGTCAAATATATTCCTCCAAATATTGTGATTGCATTTATTATACAACAATAATTCAAATAAAGTATGAAGATAATATTAATATTACATAAAGTTCATGAAACATAACTGTAATAATTACATTTTAATATAATGGAATAATAAAATTCCAGTCGCTACACCTACATTTAACGACTCTGCATTGCCTAGCATGGGAATGAAGATTAATTGATCACTGATTGCTTGAGTTTCTTCACTTACACCTTGCCCCTCATTACCTACTACAATCGCTACAGGCATTGTTTGATCTGTCTCTTTATAAGAGATGGCCTCTTTATTTAAGGCAGTAGTTAATACTTGTACTCCTATAGCTTTTAATTCTTCAATCGCTTGAGGTAAAGGCATTACAATGACAGGTAAATGCCATAAAGAACCTTGGGTTGAACGGACGACTTTCTCATTATAGATATCTACAGATCCTTCTCCGATAATTATCGCATCATAACCTGCCGCATCTGCGGTACGAATCATTGTTCCTAAATTACCAGGATCTTGCACCTTATCTACTAGTAAATAGCGTGCCCCTTTGACCAATTCAGATTGCTTTCCTGTCGCTTCAACTTCAGCAAAAACGCCTTGTGGTGTTTGAGTAGCGGATAGTTCTTTGGCGATATCACCATCAATCACTGTAATGGGTGCTTCTGATGAGAGGCTTAATGCCTGACTATTCTGTTGATAATAGTCTTCTGTCATAATCCACTGCTTTACTGGAACTTTCCATTCAATTGCTTCTAATGCTAAATGGGTACCTTCAATCAAGAAACTTTGACTTTTCTTACGCCCTTTGCTCGTAAGTAACTTCTTCCAAGCTTTAACTTGTGCGTTTTTCTTCGAGCGGATAATTTCTTTCTCTAACATTTTAACGTGTTAACTCATAGATTGCTTCAGCGTAAATTGCCGTCGCTCTGAATAAATCTTCTAAAGCAATAAATTCGTTTGCTTGGTGCATTGTATCAATTGAATCAGGGAATAAGGCACCATATGCAACTCCTCTAGGCATTAAGCGGGCGTATGTTCCTCCACCAATCGTTTGTTCAACACCTTTTTCACCTGTTTGTCTTTCATATACATCAAGAAGTGTTTGAACTAATGGATCATCACCTGGGACATAATGAGGTTCTTTTGAATCAGACATTGTCACTGTCGCATCATAGGCTAATAGATGCGTATTAATTTGTTCTTGAATTGTTTCTGGGTTTGTTCCTTTTGGAAAACGGAAGTTCGCGTCAATGTTAGCACCTTGTGCGTCATCAAAATCAATGATACCCACATTCATTGACACATCGCCCATGACTTCATGTGTGTAATTCACACCGATGTTACTTCCATCGAAGCCTTCAAATAATTCACGCGCTAATAATTGAATCGTATCTTGAGCTCCTTTTGAATCAAATGCATAGTTTTCTAAGAACTTCGCTAAATGAGTTCCAGCGTTCACACCTTTTTCAGGTGTCGAACCGTGGGCTGCTTTACCTACTAAGTCTAATGTTAATTGATCTCCTTCAATACTGCTGTCTCCAGATAAAGCATCATGCTCATCAATAAACTCTTGGAATGCTTTAGATAGGTTAGCAGCATCATTCGTTTGAATAATTGCTGTGGCATCTTGTGGTACCATATTCGCACGTAAGCCGGCTGTTAATTTAACTAAATGATTGTCTGCTTCGAGTGTTTCACCTAATTTTAAATCAAAGATGGCTGATACATTCCCTTTTTCACCATTAATGATTGGGAAAGTCGCATCTGGTGAGAAGCCTAAATCTGGCATTGGCGCATGTTGGAAGTAATAATCCATACATTGCCATCCACTTTCTTCATCTGTTCCAACAATTAAGTGAATGCGTTTGTTGAATTTTACACCTAGTTCTCGTAATAATTTTACTGCAAAGTAAGCTGCCACTGTTGGCCCTTTATCATCACTTGAACCACGAGCGTAAATACAATTATTAATAATCTCTGGTTTAAATGGATCCGTATCCCAACCAGTCCCTACAGGGACAACATCCACGTGTCCTAAAACACCTAAGAGCTCGTCTCCTTCGCCCACTTTCACGTGACCAGCCCAAGGTCCAAATTGTTCAGTTTCAAAACCGTCTTCTTTGGCCATCGCAAGAAACTCTTCTAAAGCACGTTTCGGACCTGGTCCCACAGGTGTTTCTTCTGTCGCTAAGTCATCTTCTCTGATTGATTCTACTTCCAGAATTCGAAATAAATCTTTAAGTAAGACGTCTTGACGTGATTCTACTTCTTGTAACCAATTTATATTTTTCATTATGAATAATGCTCCTTCACTAATTTCATTATTACTATTCTATCACTAATCTCTTGTTGCAAAAAGTTAAATAACTTATTCACAATGAACATTTTTTCATTCCATAATAAAAAGGCTAATGAATATAAGAATTGTTTTTTTAACATGCAATTCCTTATTCATTAACCTTGATAAACTACTCTAAGCCGTATGGAACTAATAGATCCATCTCCGCTTCTGTTAATTCTCGGTAGTCACCAAGAGCTAACTCGGGGTCAAGCTTTAAAGGGCCCATAGAAATACGGTGCAATTGGATAACTTCCTTGCCCACCGCTTCAAACATACGCTTTACTTGATGGAATTTACCTTCAGTAATCTCCACATGAATTAATGTTTGGGAAATTTCAGGGTGTACTTCAAGTATTTCTAAATTCGCTGACTGAGTAATAAAATCACCCAAATCAAGTCCTTTGTCAAACTTTTGAATATCTTCTTCTGTCACCACACCTTCAATTAAAGCTTCATAACGCTTCTTCACTTTTTTCTTGGGTGAAAGTAATTGATGTGCTAATTGTCCGTTATTCGTCAAAAGAAGGAAACCAGTTGTATCTATATCCAATCTTCCAACTGGAAAGAGTTGAGCATGGCCAAAGTCTAATTCAACCCAGTCAATCACCGTTTCATATTCTCTATCTTCTGTCGCGCTAATAATCCCATCTGGTTTATTTAACATGACATAGTAGTATTCTTGATATAAAACAGGCTCGTTCATGTATTGAATTGTATCAATTTCTGGATCCACATTGTGTCCCACTTTTTTGATTACTTTATCATTTACAGTTATTGAACCACTCACAATAATTTTTTTTACATCTTTTCGTGAGCCATATCCTGCATGACTTAATAATTTATCTAATCTCATTACATTAACCTCATTTTATCTTGAATATCTTTAAATCGATTACCAATTAAGACTGATAACATGTTCATAATACCGAGAACACTTCCATAAACAAGTACTGCCATAATGATGACAATGACGATTTTAAGGAAAGTAAATCCGCGTCCAACAGGACCGAATAGAAGGTTTAATGATTGATTCCACATAGCTGCTGAAACTGTCATTAATGCCGAAGCAATGAGTATCTTGATGATACTGCTATTCAATCTAGGGTAATTAAAGTCTAATTCACGACTCAACTTGATCCACATCAATACAGTTGAAACTAAGAAACCAATAGCCGTTGAAACTAACGCACCATGTGCTTCAAATAAAGCAACAAATGGGAATTGTAAAATTGCTTTAACTACAAGTCCAATTAATAGGAAACGTACCGCTAAGCGACGATAATTCATCGATTGTAAGATTGTCGAGAACACCGTATAAGCCCCTAGTACGATACTAGAAATTGAGGCTGTAATTAAAAGTCCTGGCCCTGCTTCTGATCCATTTGGATAGAATAAATAGTAAATATTATTAGCAATTGATGCCATTCCTAATGCTGCTGGAATCATGACGATACTGAATAATACCGTAATATGTTCAACTAATTCGCTCGTACCTGCAATATTTCTTTGTGCAAATTTCTTCGAAATAACGGGTACTAATGAAGAAGCTAACGCAACTGCTAATGAAATAATAATCATCACAAGTTTATCCACATCTAAACTTAGAACCCCATAGAGTTCTTCAATCTCAGTGAATAGTAAGGCTGACGTTGATTCTAATATTTGTCCGAAAGTATATGTATCAATTAACTGAGCGATAATAATTCCTGATCCTAATAAGATAAATGGAATACTATCGACAACCATAATTTTGATACTTTCTTTAAAGTCTAAGTTCACATTGTTTGCCGATTTAGCAATTAAGCGTTTAGCTACTGGTAAGCGTCTAATATATTCAAATATTAAATATAATAGTGCTCCTAGAGCTCCAATAAAGGCCGCAAATGTTGAGTGAACAACAGCTTGAGTTACTTCACCACTATAAATCATCATAATGGCGTAAGTAGCTGCTAATAAGTATCCAACACGAGCAAATTGTTCAATAATCTGAGAAATAGCGGTTGGTTTCATGTCATTAAATCCTTGGAAATAACCACGGAGTAAGCTCATTGCCGGAAGAATTAATAGTGCCGGTGATAATGAACGAATAACCATCGTCGCTCCTTCAACATTGGTTGTTGATGTATTTTCGGCTAATATTGGCGCGATTAAAAATAACAATCCGCCTGATAGCACCCCTGTTAACAACATAATAATTATACTGTTTTTGAAGAGCTTATCAGCTGTTTTGTACTCTTTTAAAGAGTGATAATAAGCCATTTGTTTTGCAATTGAACTTGGGAAACCAGCCGTCGCTATTGCTAGCATTAATGAATATGGCTTGTAACCCGCACTATATAGTACGTTGGCTTGCGTATATTCAGCTCCTAACCATGTTGCCCATGGAATGACATAAAGCGCTCCAATGACACGAGAGAGAACATTACCAATGGTTAGCCAAGAAGCACCACTTGTAATCCCTGACTTCTCGTCTTCTTCATCCGATTCCTCTTCGAGTCGTTCCTCAATGACCGTATCGTTTTGAGAGTAATACTCATTTAATACTTGATCCGTTAGAATGGGGTTTTCAATGATATCTGTATCTTGGCTAATTTTCTCACTTAATTGATCTAATTCTTCGTCAGTGAGGTCCTTATCTTTGAATTGTTCATCGATATCTGGTTCAGAGTCAGATTCACTGTTTACTTCCTCTTCTTCATCAAAGTCTGATGCAGTGATTTCGTCTTCAAATTCTAAAGATGTTTCTGATTGAGATTCGTCCTCATCCAAATCAGTGATATCCATCGCATCAGCTTCATCGAAATTCTCTTCGTCTTCGTCAGATGCATTATCTCCTGATTGATAGCTAGCTTCGATACCACTTTCTGCCGGATAAACTTCTTGATCTTCTTCATAAACTAAATCAGCTTCAATTGATTCTTCCTCATCTAAGTCGCTGTAATCTGGTGTCAGCTCCTCTTCTGTAACTAATTCTTCCGTATAATTATCTTGATTTAACCAATCGGTTTGATTCACTGATTCTTCGAATTCAAGATTATCTTTCGCATCTTGTTCTGCTTCTTCTTGTTTAACTTCAGATTCATCGGTTTCATCAGAAGAAGAGAATAAGTTTTTCACAGAACTGAAAAGTCCTGTCTCGCTCTTTTCTGATTCTTTAACTTCAAAATTGTCAGTTTCAATTGAATCCGAGTAATCCATACCTTCAACTTCGGAATGGTCTTCTGCCTTACGAGAGAAAAGATTTTTAAATACAGAATCTTTCCTTTCTTTCTCTTCTGACAATCTTTTTTCACTTTCTTGGAATTGATTATAATCTGTAATATCTTCCAACTCTGTTAGATCGTAGCGTTCTTCATATGTTGGTTTAAATACATCACCAAATAATTTTTTTCTCTCTTTTGGTTTTTGCTTTTCTTGTTGTTCCTTTTCCTTTTCCAACATTTCTTTTTCTCTATTTCGTTCACGCAAGGGCTTATAACGAAATTCATTCACAGTCGGTGTGCTAGATGATGGTTCAGCTTCAGATGTCCTTGCTTCATCTAAATCTTCATCTCTTTCGGGTCGATCTAGATTCTCTAATTCTTCCTTAGTCATTTCAGTTTGAGCAAAATAATCTCCATCGATTGGCTGTCGATTCGGCCGACGTAGGATATTCTTTTCTTCTTCGGTAAACTCTATGGTCTGAAATTCGTCTCTATTGTAAGGTTGTTGATTAGATAAATCATTCGAGTTATCTCGATCATTGTGCTGTTTACTCATAGCACTTCCTCCTTTAAACTAGTTTGCTACTATGTTCACCAAACGATTCGGTACAACAATTACTTTACGGATTGTTTTCCCTTTAATGGCTTCTTGTACAGACTCTTGACTTAAAGCCAATTCCTCAACTACTTCTTTATCTAGGTTAACATCAATATCTAATCTTGTAACTAATTTACCCATCACTTGAATAACAATTTCTACTTGGTCATCCACAGTTAATTCTTCAACAAACGTTGGCCATGCTTCTTCTGAAATACTTTCAGTATGACCTAGTTTTTCCCAAATCTCTTCTGCTAAGTGTGGTGCTAATGGTGCAAGTAATTTTACAAAACCTTCAGCAAATTGAATTGGTAAAACATCCGCATCTTTAGCTTCATTTAAGAAAATCATCATTTGTGAGATTGCTGTATTAAAATGTAATTGTTCATAATCTTCAGTCACTTTTTTAACTGTTTGGTGATAAACTTTTTCTAACTCTTTACTATCTGACTCTTTGACACTATCTGCCAATGCTAAAGTATCTTCGTTAATTAATAGACGCCATACACGATCTAAGAAACGACGGCTACCTTCTAATCCATTCTCGCTCCAAGCAATTGAAGCGTCTAATGGACCCATGAACATTTCGTAAACACGTAATGTATCTGCTCCATATTCATTCACTACATCATCTGGGTTAACAACATTCCCTTTTGATTTAGACATTTTTTCATTGTTTTCACCTAGAATCATACCTTGGTTAAATAATTTTTGGAATGGTTCTTTCGTTGGAACGACACCGATATCATAAAGGAATTTATGCCAGAAGCGAGCGTATAATAAATGAAGTACAGCGTGCTCAGCTCCACCAATATATAAATCAACATTCTCCCATTTTTCTAAAGCTTCTTGAGAAACCAATGCGTCTTCATTGTGAGGATCCATAAAGCGTAGGAAGTACCATGAACTACCTGCCCATTGTGGCATTGTATTTGTTTCACGACGGCCTTTCATTCCTGTTTCTGGATCTGTAACGTTAACCCACTCTTCAATGTTTGCTAATGGTGATTCTCCAGTTCCGCTTGGTTGAATTTTGTCTGTTACTGGTAAAGTAACTGGTAGCTGATTTTCAGGAACAGCTGTTGTTGTCCCATCTTCCCAATGAATCACTGGAATCGGTTCTCCCCAATAACGTTGACGAGAGAACACCCAATCACGTAAGCGATAATTGATTTGGCGTTCACCGAAATCATTCTCTTCTAACCAAGTATTCATCTTTTGAATTGCATCTTCTATGTTTAATCCATCTAAGAATTCAGAGTTGATGTGTGGTCCATCGCCATAATATGGCACTTCTTTTTCTGGCCCTTCAATCACTGGTACAATAGGTAGGTCATATTTAGTGGCGAATGCAAAATCACGTTCATCATGAGCTGCTGAACCCATAACCGCACCCGTACCATAGGAAGCAATCACGTAATCAGCAATCCAAATTGGAATTTCTTGTTTTGTTGCTGGGTTAATCACATATGACCCTGTAAATACACCTGTCTTGTCTTTATTTAATGATGTTCGTTCTAATTCACTCTTAGTTTCAACTTCACTAATATATGCACGGACTGCTTCTTCTTGGTCTGGAGTCATTAAGTCATTTACAATATCTAACTCCGGTGCTAATACAACATAAGAAGTCCCGAATAACGTATCAGGTCGCGTAGTATATGATTCGATGACTTTATCTGAATCTGCAACTTTGAATTTAATCATAGCACCTTCAGATTTACCAACCCAATGTTTTTGCATTTCTTTCACACTGTCTGGCCAGTTAACTTCATCTAAATCTTCTATTAATCTTTCAGCATATTCAGTAATTTTTAAAACCCATTGTTTCATTGGGCGTCTGTAAACAGGATGTCCCCCACGCTCAGAAACACCATCAATTACTTCTTCATTCGCTAATACAGTTCCTAATGCCGGACACCAGTTAACCATCACATCATCTTGATAAGCTAAACCTTTTTCAAATAATTTGGTGAAAATCCATTGTGTCCATTTATAATAATTTGGATCCGTTGTATTAATCTCGCGGTCCCAATCGTAACTAAAACCAAGTGATTTGATTTGACGTTTAAATGTTTGAATATTGTGTTCTGTAAAATCAGCCGGGTTATTCCCTGTATCTAAGGCATATTGCTCTGCTGGCAGACCAAAAGCATCCCATCCCATTGGATGTAGAACATCAAAACCTTGAGCACGCTTCATACGAGCAATCACATCAGTTGCTGTATACCCTTCTGGATGCCCTACGTGTAAGCCTTGTCCTGATGGATATGGGAACATATCTAACGCATAATATTTAGGATGATCGACACCACGATCCTTTGTTTTAAATGTTTCATTCTTGTCCCAATATTCTTGCCATTTCTTTTCAATGATACGATGTTGATAACTCATTTTCTTCCTCCAATAATCTATAAATTCTTTTTCATTATACAATATTTACAATAAAAAGTGAAAATTGCACTGTTTTAATCTATATTAAAATAAAATTCTCTCAAAAAATAAAAAACACCCTATATTATCTAGCATATTCACTAAATAATATAGGGCGAGTGACCGCGGTACCACCTATGTTTATGACAATAATGTCATCTTAAGTACCTTAACGCGGTCAACACGGCTTACTCTATCATTACTTTCAAGTAAGCACCTAATTAGACGAGTTCAACAAAGCGATTGACTTATTTTCACCAACCATAAGCTCTCTAAACAATGACTTTATTTACTATTTCTAAGTAAAGTTTTATATAAATTCTTTTTGAATTATATCAAACTAACTGTATTAGTTCAATCCAATTGTTTGTCCAATAAAGATTGTTGTTGAACCGTTATTCTTTTCAATTAATTCATTAACATTTAAGCCATTACGACGTGCAATACTATATAAAGTATCGCCAACAGCTACTGTATATGATGAATTCGTTGGAGCTTCAACTGTATCTTCTACGACTGTTTCTTCAACAACTGGCGCCGCTTCAGGTTCAACAATTGTTGTTGACGTATTGTCCTCTTCAACAACAGTTGGTTGTGATACTTCGTTAGCTTCTACTGTAGAAGCTGGTGTACTTGTTGTAGCACCTGAAACTTTTAGTACTTGTCCTGGATGAATTAAATTGCTTGATAAGCCGTTTAATGCTTTCAATTGATTTAATGACATACCATGGTTTACTGCGATACGGTATAGACCGTCGCTAGCCTTAACTAAGTATGAACCAGATGTATTAGTTGAACCACCATTGTTTGTAGGTTCAGTTGGTTTAGTATTTGTTGAATCTGTATTCGGTGACGTATTAGTTGAAGACTCAGTGTTTCCTTGAGTTGCTCCACTTACTTTTAATACTTGTCCTGGATGGATTAAGTTACTTGATAATCCATTTAATGATTTAAGTTGGTTCAACGTCATACCATGTTTACGAGCAATCGCGTATAAGCCATCGCCACGTTTAATTGTATATGAACCACCCACACTTGTAATTGCTTCAGTGTTTTCCGAAGTGTTATCTGAGTTTGTTGGTGGTGTACTTGGTTTTTCAACAATTGTTGAGTTACCAGGTAATTTAATGACTTGACCTGGATGAATTAAATTACTAGTTGTACCGTTCGCAGCTTTAAGGGCTTCAACTGTCGTTCCAAAACGACGTGCAATCCCCCAGAAACCATCTCCTGCTTTAACTGTATAAGTTCCTGCAATTGAACCTGCTTCGTTAGAACCTGTATTAGATTCTGGTGTAGAAGGAACGACGCTTACTGGTTTATCTGAACTTGCGAAATCATATTGTGTTAAATTATTTTCAGCAATGATACGGTTTAATTTGTCCCCGTAACGAGTATCAGTTGCGTAACGACCAGTTAAATGAGCCGTTGCATCTTGATACGAATTCGTATTGCTGTAACGTGCACCTGAATAGAAGTTATAACGCCAGTTATTGACATCATTATCCCCTGTTAATAACGACGCGTAGTCAGTTAAAGATTCACCATAATTATCGTAACGACGGAAAGCATCTTGAATTTGATAATACTCTCCAGATCCATCGTCTTCTAATGTATCTTTTACAACAGAGTTTCCGTTATATTCACCTTTAATACCAAATAAATTGTAGTTAGGTGCTTTTGATAAAGTACTATTACCCCATCCTGATTCTAATGCAGCTTGGGCAATCATTACTGATGCATACAAGTCATTTTCAGAAGCAATTTGTTTTGCGTAATCCGTAATTAATCCTAAAAAATCTGATTGGCTAACACGACTACTTGATTGTGCTTGTACAACAACAGCCTCATTCGCTGACACATGACTTAAGACAGCACCTGCAGCCATAAGCACTAATCCAGCATTGATATGTTTCATTGCCTTTTTAGCTTTATTTTGTTTTACTAATCTTGCCTTGGCTTTCATTATTTCATGTCTACTCTTCACTTAATTACCCTCCACTGTCAAACTATATAATAATATATTATAATCTTCATCTATTATAGCTAATTTAATTCATTAAAAGTTCACATTTCAAGTCTTTTATTTTAGTTTTAATATATGTAACATGAATGTAACAGAGGAGGAATATAAAATGTACAACGCTTTACAATACAGTCATCAACTCTTAAAACAACAGGTTCAAAAAAATCCCCAAGGATTATTCATCGATGCAACTCTTGGGAATGGCCATGACAGTGCCTTTTTACTATCGTTAAAGGATTTTACTGGTTCTCTTATTGGCTTCGATATTCAAGAAATAGCCATTCAAAATTCAAAAAAAAGAGTCGAATCATTAGATCATTTTACAAAAGCATCATATAAATTTATTTTAGATTCTCATGATAATGTTTCCGATTATATTGATGACAATCTTGTCCAAGGGGCTATTTTCAATTTAGGATATCTTCCAGGTGGCGATCATAATGTAACAACAGAGTTTCCGAGTACTTTTAAAGCGGTTCAGGATATATTGGATAATTTGGCTCTTTACGGACAAATTATCCTCGTTATATATTCTGGTCATGACAATGGTATGACTGAAAAAACAAAATTATTTGAAAAATTAGAAAAACTTCCGCAAGAAAAATATCAAGTATTGGCGTATCAATTTATCAATCAAATAAATCATCCCCCAATGCTCTTAATTATTGAAAGAATAAGATAAATTATTCTTTTTTTTTTACTTATTTTTTTATTTGAAATTTTGTAAACCCTTTTTTAAAAAATATAGATAATTTTATTTCCCTATCTATTTTTTCAAAATAAATACTTTTTAGCATTAAAATTATGTGTTAAAATAATTACAAGTTTCATTATGCTACTTTCAATAAATTAGTAAAGGGGTTAAATTATGCATACAAATAAATTTTATGACTGGTTATTCCCAGGTATTTCTCTTGTCATGTTTGCAACGTTATTGGGCTCAATCTTAGCCCAGAGTGATTCAATGTCCGTTTTACAGTTAATTTCCTATTCTTCAGGGTTACTAGCTTACACCATGATGTTAACAGTCACATTCATGGGATCACGCCCACGATTTATAGAAAAATACTTTGGCATGCCTGAAATGTATGAAATTCACGCATTAATGGGTGTTGTTCTTTCGATTATGGGTGTTATCCATATTATTATCCAATGGAATGGCTTCCGTTGGATTACTAAGATGTCAACTGTTTCTCAAACGGGATTCCTCGCTGTCTTTTCATTAATTATTGTCATGTTTACAGGTATATTCTCACTTTCGGGTATATTCATTGATTGAATTCCACTATTACGCAAATGGAAAGAGTCAGTCCTTAATCGCGAATTGAGCTTATGGCTTCATAGACTTTCTATTGTAGCCATTGTTGCAATATATTTTCATTTATTCTTACTCCCATTTCTAAATGAAAATACACTATTTATGACACTTCTGACTATCTATACTGTTGCTATATTAGGTTATTATGTTATTTGGAAATTAAAATTATCTTTCGCACCAAAGTTTGAATTGAAAAGTATTAAACAAGGGACACCTTCATTATGGGTATTAGAATTTGAACCGGAAAATGGTTCGATTAAACCATACGTACCAGGAGATTATTTCTTTATTCGTTTCAAAAATGCTGACATCACAACTGAAGGACACCCTTTCTCAGCATCAAGTGCAATAACATCCGATTATTCGAATTCAATTGAGTTTATGATTAAAGAAGCTGGAGATTGGACTGGTTCTTTACAAAATGTCAATGTCGGAGATATCGCTACTCTAGAAGGTCCTTACGGAAATTTCTTCCCAGATGACGTACAAGAATCCGAAGATCCTTTTGTCTTATTAGCGGGAGGAATTGGTTTAACACCTAATTTAAGTATCTTACGCCACGAACATGAAAAGAACTCAAACCGTAGAATTCATCTAGTTTGGGGCTTAGCGATTGAAGAAGATATGTTTATGATTGAAGAACTTGAAACAATGAAAGCTGCAAATCCAAATTTCTCTTATGATATTATCTTTTCAAATGAAGAAGTTGAGGGCTTCCCTCATGGCTTTATCACGCATGAATATTTAGAAGAACTTGGTGTAAGTTCACTTTATCAATCTGCTAAATTCTTTGTCTGTGGACCACCACCCATGCTAAATGCTTCAAAAACTTTATTAGATAATCAAAATGTCCCTGATAATCATATTTATCTAGATGAATTTGGTTTCTAGTCACCTATTAATAGAAAGGAAAAGTATATGACTAATAAATTTTCTTTTATCATACAAGTTATATTTGTATCCATCCTTGTTTGGCTACTAACGACTTTATTGTTTACAAATGAATTTATTTTTAATAGCGGCGATGATGAGAGTGCTCAAGTTGACACAGCGGAAGTATCAGATGGTACTTTCACCGGATCTGCTGAAGGTCATAATGATCAGTTAACATTGGATGTAACAGTAGAGAATGGTGAAATAAGTCAAATTGATGTCACTGAACATAGTGAGACAGAAGGCATCTCGGATCCTGCTTTCGAACAAGTTCCAGAACAAATCATAGAATCAAATTCAACGGATGTTGAGATTGTCTCTGGAGCTACCTTTACTTCTGAAGCCATTATCAATGCTGTCAATAATGCCTTGGCAAAGGATTCTGGTGGAAGTTCTGAAGCTATAGCTCTCGAATACGTTTCTGATGGCACTTATACTGGAACTTCCGAAGGACACAATGGTCTTATGACCGTCGATGTCACAGTAGAAAATCAAGAAATTACAGATGTTAACGTCGTTTCTCATCTTGAAACGGAAGGCCTTTCTGATCCAACCTTCGACCAAGTACCAGATCAAATTATCAATACGAATTCATTAGATGTAGAGACAGTTTCTGGTGCTACTTTCACATCTGAAGCTATTATCGAAGCTATAAACGACGCCCTATCTCAAAATTAACAAAAACCCCTTTAGAAAGCTTATTTGACAGCTTTACTAAAGGGGTTATTATATTATCTAGTTTAATTGTGATTGGATTAAATCAACCTTATCTAACTGTTCCCAAGGTAAATCTAAATCAGTTCGCCCAAAATGCCCATAAGCAGCTGTTCCTGCATAAATTGGACGTCTAAGATCTAACATTGAAATAATACCCGAAGGCGTTAAGTCAAATGTATCACGAATTATCTTAATGATGACATCATCAGAGTAACTACTTGTGCCAAAAGTATTTAATGAAATTGACGTCGGTTCACTTACCCCAATTGCATAAGCTAATTGAAGCTCAACTTTACTTGCAACTCCAGCTGCTACAAGATTTTTAGCAACATAACGTGCAGCATAACTGGCTGAACGATCGACTTTTGTAGCATCTTTTCCAGAGAAAGCCCCCCCACCGTGGTGAGCAGATCCTCCGTAAGTATCTACAATGATTTTACGACCCGTTAAACCAGAATCTCCAACGGGTCCACCTATTACGAATTTGCCTGTTGGGTTAATAAAGTAAGTCGTCTCTTCATCTAACCACTCTGTATTAACGACCGGTTTAATGACATGCTCAATAACATCTTCTCTTACTTGATCAAGTTCCACATCATTACTATGTTGAGTACTAATAACTAAATTATCAATCCGTTTAATCGTATTATCTTCATTAAACTCTACCGTCACTTGCGTTTTTCCATCTGGACCTAAATATGGTAAGATTTCTTCTTTTCTAACTTTTGCTAATTGTTGCGCTAATTTATGACTTAATGAGATAGGTAAAGGCATATATTCTTCTGTTTCGTTTGTTGCGAAACCGAACATAATCCCTTGATCTCCTGCTCCAATTAAACTTTGCTCTTTTTCATCTCGAGTTTCTAAAGCATCGTCTACTCCCATCGCAATATCAGGTGATTGTTCATCAAGTGATACTAAAACTGCGACATTATCAGCGTCGAAACCATACTTAAAGTTAACATAACCAATCTCAGCAATTTTCTTACGAACAATTTGTTGAATATCAACGTAAGCTGTTGTAGTAATTTCTCCAAAAACTAAAACCAATCCTGTATTAACTGCTGTCTCACAAGCAACACGTGCGTTAGGATCTTGAGCCAAAATCACATCTAAAATCGCATCACTAATTTGGTCCGCAATCTTATCTGGATGTCCTTCAGTTACAGACTCTGATGTAAATAATTTTCTTTCTTTCATAATGTCTCCCCCACTATATTATTTGGTTACAAGGCATATTCACTCTAGTACAAGTGAACCCTATCGGGACTTTAGATTTGTAACGAATGCAATTATATCACACAACCATTGCCTTTCACACTATAAGTATAAGATTCTGAATAATTGATTAAATTGGTACCAATATTTTTCGCATAGATGCGAAATTAATGATAGAATGTATAAAGAAAATTCATCTTCACAATAGTGACTAAGAATGAAACACTCAATCGCTCAAGTCAATGAAGTAAAGATGATTTGATATTTATTCTCTATGTTTAGGAAAAGAATATCAGACAAATATGTAATAATAAAATAATGATAGCTAAGCTATCGAATTTTTTAGATGAAAGGTATAGTCAATGAAATTAATAACTCGTTTTTTACAAAATCCGTACGTTAAAATATTCGTTTCGCCCCTAGCATCCATACTATTTGGATTGATTCTAGGAGCTAGCCATACTGAATCCATTCGGTGGCTTCCAATGTTACTGTTGTTTCTAATTGTCGTGTTTGGTCAATTAATTGATCATTTCCTATATTTACGAATCGACAAACAAACACCAGAAGTAGCACCTAATGTCTTATTGTATGTACTTGAAGGTATATTGCTAATTAGTACCATTATCTTTATGTTTAACTCACACTGGATCATCAGTGTACTGCTCGTCTTTTATATTATATTCATTCATGTGCAGTATATGCCATTTAAGATGACAGGTACAATCTATCACTATTTATTATCAGTATTCTTTAATGGGTTCATGATGAATATCATCGCGTATAATTCACAAACATTTGCAGTAACACAAACATTTTTAATCAATACCATTCCAATTGTTTTTATGTTTATTGTTTTAAACTTAGAAGTATTTAATTTGAAGAGTATCATTATTAATTACAAACAAATAACCGTTTATCAACGGTTCCCAGTTATTAGTATAGTAGTTTGTGCCCTTGCATTATTAAGTGGGTTTTACTTCTCTCTACCATCTTCATCTTATTATATTGTTCAAATTCTATTTGTTTTACTAAGTGCCGTTACGATGTTACCTTTACTTGTTAAAACGCAACATGAAAAACAAACTCAGAACAAAATGAATTATATTCATGCAGTCACCTTAATATTCACATTATTATACAGTTTGAGTCAATTGTATTAAAAAAAGAACGAATGAAATGCTAAAAGTAAACTTTAGGCATTTTATTCGTTCTTTCTGTATTATAATTTATAAAGTGTTGTTGTCTTCTTTTTCACTTTCTTGACGACTTTCAGCCGCTTCATCAATTGTTTGATTTACACGAGCTTCAATTTCTTCTGATTCTTCATAAGCTTTAGTAGACTTATCACGAGCTTCTTCACGTTGCTCTTCACCTTCAGCAATTGCGTTTTGACGTAATTCTTCAGCTTTACGTGCAGCTTCTTCTTTTAATCGTTTTCCTTCATCTATAGCTTCTGTTAAGTTCTCATCTGCAGAAGTATGAACACTCTCACGAGTTTCACCTACTTGACGCTTTACATCTTCGACAGCTGAATCTGCTCGATCTTTGTAGTTTTCACGAATTTCATCAACATGACCACGACCAGACGCAACGGCTTGTTTAGCTTCACCTTCAACTTGTTGAGCGATCCCTTTTGCTTGAGTTTCGGCATCGTCAGTTGCTTTCCCAAACACTTCTTTAACTTTTCCAACAATTTCGTCTTTTTGACCTTCTAAGTTTTTCCATGTATCAGACATATCGTTACCTCCATTTAATTTGTTTATACTATTAATATAGCAAATTAAATGATTTTAAGCAATAATACCGCTTCCAAAAATTATAAGAAATGATATTGTTAATCATGTTGCTCCATTTATACTATAAAAATAACAACAATTCAAAAATAATAAAGGATTATATTAACTACAATTATATAAAATATCGTTGAAGTATCAAGAAATATTGTTGAATAATTATAAAAAATACTACGTCAGTAAATTGATAGTATTACATATTGTTATATAAAATTGCTTTTAGGATTTTACTTATTAATTTTCTAAAAAATATAGTTTTCAACAATAAATAGGATTGATAACATAAATTAAAATTGTCATCAACCCTATCTTTGTGTCTTCTAAAAGACGCAGATATTCGTTATATTTAAAGTCCCAACCAAAAAATAAGGAGAATATCTACTCATGAACCATTATATCCAAAAGAACTTTCCATTTTAAGACCAAAATATTACTATCGACACATACATTCAAAACACGTTCACATATCCAAGTATCACGAATAGCCAGATCGAAGGCATTAATAATAAAATTAAAGTGTTGAAACAAACCGCCTACGGCTATCGAAATTACAGCCATTTTAGAGACCGTAGTTTACTCATGACGCGATTATATGTCTCTCAGACAAATAAAAAAGATCAAGCAACAACTTATGCTGCTTGATCTTGATTAAAATGAGTCATCAACCCTATTTGACAAAGAGCCTATCATAAATACCAAGTAAACAAAAAAAGAACGCTAAGCGTTCTTTGAATAATTAAGCGGGTGACGAGAATCGAACTCGCGACAACAGCTTGGAAGGCTGTAGTTTTACCACTAAACTACACCCGCATAATATAACGGTCCGGACGGGATTTGAACCCGCGATCTCCTGCGTGACAGGCAGGCATGTTAACCCCTACACCACCGGACCAATGTATTTTAATTTTAAAATCAATAAGGAGGATAAGGGATTCGAACCCTTGCGCGCTTTTACACGCCTGACGGTTTTCAAGACCGTTCCCTTCAGCCGGACTTGGGTAATCCTCCGTTATGAAAGTAAAATTAATGATCCGTACGGGACTCGAACCCGTGTTACCGCCGTGAAAGGGCGGTGTCTTAACCGCTTGACCAACGGACCAACACAATATAAATATTAATTTTTAGCAATAATACGAATATAAAACTTACGGAGAAGGAGGGATTTGAACCCTCGCGCCGGCAAAACCGACCTACACCCTTAGCAGGGGCGCCTCTTCAGCCACTTGAGTACTTCCCCAAATCCAAAATTTTATAGTTTTAATATCACTAATGGGCCTGAGTGGATTCGAACCACCGACCTCACCCTTATCAGGGGTGCGCTCTAACCAACTGAGCTACAGGCCCGTATGAAATTAAAAGCGGGTGACGAGAATCGAACTCGCGACAACAGCTTGGAAGGCTGTAGTTTTACCACTAAACTACACCCGCATAATTAAATAAATAGTTAAGTTTAGTATTAAGTTAAAATTGCGGGGGTAGGATTCGAACCTACGACCTTCGGGTTATGAGCCCGACGAGATGCCAGCTTCTCCACCCCGCGATAATTTTAAAAGGAGGATAAGGGATTCGAACCCTTGCGCGCTTTTACACGCCTGACGGTTTTCAAGACCGTTCCCTTCAGCCGGACTTGGGTAATCCTCCATAAATTTAATTATTAATTTTTTAACGGTCTTCAATGGACCTTGTAGGACTCGAACCTACGACCGGACGGTTATGAGCCGTCTGCTCTAACCAACTGAGCTAAAGGTCCTATATAGCGGCGAAGGGGATCGAACCCATGACCTCCCGGGTATGAACCGGACGCTCTAGCCAGCTGAGCTACACCGCCTTTATAAAATATTAATGGAGAATAGCGGGATCGAACCGCTGACCTCCTGCGTGCAAGGCAGGCGCTCTCCCAGCTGAGCTAATCCCCCATAATATCAATCGGGAAGACAGGATTCGAACCTGCGACCCCTTGGTCCCAAACCAAGTGCTCTACCAAGCTGAGCTACTTCCCGAAATGAAACGCACCCTGTAGGAGTCGAACCTACAACCGCCTGATTCGTAGTCAGGTACTCTATCCAATTGAGCTAAGGGTGCTCTTTTTTATTATTTTAACACATAACTAAGTGTTATGCCGAGGGCCGGAATCGAACCGGCACGGTAGTCACCCACCGCAGGATTTTAAGTCCTGTGCGTCTGCCAGTTCCGCCACCCCGGCAATATGCCGAATTTACTTCTCTTGGCAAAGCGGAAAACGGGGTTCGAACCCGCGACCCCCACCTTGGCAAGGTGGTGCTCTACCACTGAGCTATTTCCGCGTTGATGCCGGCTAAAGGAGTTGAACCCTCGACCCTCTGATTACAAATCAGATGCTCTACCAACTGAGCTAAGCCGGCTTATTAAGTTAAATGCGGGTGAAGGGACTTGAACCCCCACGCCCGAAGGCGCTAGATCCTAAATCTAGTGCGTCTGCCAATTCCGCCACACCCGCGTTTGTCTCTTTATAAGAGAATGAGTCGTACAGGGATCGAACCTGTGACCCTCTGATTAAAAGTCAGATGCTCTACCAACTGAGCTAACGACTCTTGAGACATGGAGGATGACGGGATCGAACCGCCGACATCCTGCTTGTAAGGCAGACGCTCTCCCAGCTGAGCTAATCCTCCAAATATAAACAATGCATGGCAACGACCTACTCTCACAGGACCAAAGGTCCAACTACCATCGGCGCTAAGAAGCTTAACTGCTGTGTTCGGCATGGGAACAGGTGTATCCTTCTTGCTACCATCACCACACATTGTTTTTTTATAAGTAATCTATACTTAGATCACTCAAAACTGAATATCAACCTTATATTTTCTTACCTGCTAAACCTGAATTGGTTCGTGGTTAAGTCCTCGACCGATTAGTACTCGTCCGCTCCGTACATTACTGCACTTCCACTTCGAGCCTATCTACCTGATCGTCTTTCAGGGGT
>NZ_JBGQQZ010000038.1:0-24058 GCF_045528575.1 Ruoffia sp. FAM 24228 | reverse complement strand
AGAAGGTTCATTTAGTTAAAATCTACTTCGAGAACGCACTATTTTGTAGAAAAATTCCCAATTTTTCCAAGAACGATTAATTTATTCAAGAAACCAGCTTAAATTATAGAGGTATGAATTATTCAGGATATATATGGAAAGACAACAAGTTACAGAATTTATCCTCAAGTTTGTAACTGACAAACTGACACATTCTATGCTACAATAGAAAGTACAAGAGGAATGACAACATTTCTAGGAGGTAGAGTTAATGCAGTGTCCAAATTGTGGTAGAAACGTAAGAAGTAAAAATCAATGTGCCTATTGTGGGCATGTCTTCAATAAACAAGAAGTTGCAGAATTAAAAGAAGAATCACGTAATGAAGACGTAGTACAAGAAACACCGCGTCGTTCAAGTGGGGGATTCAGTCGTGTGTTATGGGGAATTATTAAATTAGTTCTTGCCGTAGCTATTGTTTTTTTAGCCTTTTTATATGGCCCACGAATTATTAATCAAGTTGTAGATTATTTCCAGACGTCTGATACAGAAGTTGTTCAAAATACACCTGAAGAACCTGTAACGGAAGCGCCTGTTACTGAAGAATTTGAAGGGGAAGAACCGTCTGAAGATACACAAGATTCTGAATCAGAAACAGAAGATTCAGCTTCAACAAGCGAAACAGAAGAATCAACGGAGTCATCTGAATCAGAAGAAAGTAACGCTGACGGTCAATTATCTATTGTGAATCAAGAAGTAAATTTAGATGAATACCCATTAACAAATGTCGCACTTGAATTCAATGAGTCATTAGATAATGTGGATAGTACAACATTTAACTTTACTATTGATGCTAATGGAGAAACAGTAGAACTAGAAGATGATTACTCATTAGTTAAAGATGGCCAAACGCTCACAATCAGCTTTAATGATCCTTCTGTAGCTGTACTTTCTACAGAGGCTCAAGAACAAGTCCTTAACGTTGAATCTGAATCATTAGGTGTAAGTGAAAGTATTTCTTATGAAGTACCAACAACTTCATTAGATACAGAACAAGCTGAATTCTTTAACTCAACAATTACAGATAACTTATCATCTATTGGTGATGTATCAGCAGTTGTTTATCCGCAAGATGCTGAAGTGCCATATGTTTATGATAACCATAGCGTTGAAGCAGACGCATTAATTTCATGGTTTGTCTTAGGATTTACATTCAGTGCGATTGAAGACGGTGAATTAACACTTGAAGATCCAGTCGTAGTGTCATCTGATTTAGTAGCTGAAAATGACGAAGGAATCGTAGCCACTGCTGAAGAAGGTACAGAATTTACTATTCAAGAATTATTATCAGCAGTCGTTGAAGCAAATGACGTGTCAGCGATGAATCATTTAATTCAAGAAACAGGTGGACCAAACGCCTTTAACTTATGGCTAAATGAATCAAATTACTTCTCAACACGAGTAACACAAATGTTAACAATGCAAGAATCAGGGCAAGTGACTGGTGCAGTAACAAGCGCACAAGATATTGCTCAATTACTTAATAAATTAGCAAACAATGAATTAGTATCAGAAGAAGCAGATGCAACAATTAAAGAATTATTATTAAACACGCCAGTAACAGCAAAATATCCTGAAGGTCAAATTGCTGGATATCAAACGCGTTATGAAATTGCATCAGCAGATACAAACACTGCACAACAAAACTATGCAGGAATTGTTGAATTAGAAGACACTTACTATATTGCTGTCATTCTAACTTCTAACTTCACGAGTGCTGAAGAAGTTGTCCCAGCCATTTCAACTTCTATTTCTGACATTGTGACTTACTTTGAAACTGGACAAACTCCAGAAGAAGTAGCCGAAGAAGAAGCGGCTACTCAAGCAGAGGCAGAAGCACAAGCCCAAGCAGAAGCAGAGTCATTAGCTGCTGAAGAAGCGGCTCAATCTCAAGTGAATGTTGTTGAAGAATCGACACCAGAAACAGGTACAGTAGGAGAAGATGGAAGAACTTACTCAAATCAATATGTTGATAACATCGGATCTTACGTGAACTTACCTGAAGAAACAGTTTATGACGAAACAACTGGAGAAACTAGACCAGCTGAATGGTTCTTCGATGAATCAGAGGGAAGATACTATTACCGTTAATTAAATACTAAAAACCGCCTAGGTATTATCTGATAAAGATAACGCCTAGGCGGTTTTGTTTTGTTATCAAGTCTTAAGAATCTTGTTTACGGTTAGGAAGTACTCTGTTTACAGCAATGGCAACACCCGTTCCAAACACTGTATCTAGAATCCGGCTAATACTATAAACAAGCCAAGTGTCTTCAGGTGTACCTAAGTATACAACTAAAAAAGTCGCCGTCGAATTAATAATACTTTGCTTATTACTAAATAAAGTGCAAAAATTAAGCACTAATAGGACTCCTAAACCTCCAGAAACTGAAGTATAAATATCATTATTCAGTATAGGAAAATTCCGTCTTAAAAAAATTAAAGTTGTAGCAATTAACACGCCAATGGTGTTACCAAAGATACGGTATTTTGCATATTTATAAGTGTCTGTCATATTCTCACGTATGGCAAACACTGCTGATAGTGCGGCCAAAGTTGCATGTCCCAAATTGAAGACTGAGTATACAATAATAATTAAAGAAACCGAGACAGCACTTTTTCTTGCTCGCCAACCGAGCGACAATCTATCTTTAAATGATTTGTTCTCTTCCATCAATGATTCCTTTCGATTTTTTCTAAACCTAATAGTATCAAATATTATAAATTTGTCTATAAATCATTTGGATATATCACGTAAAGGGTGTATAATATAATTAAAAATACACGTAAAGGGTGATATTATGAATCCAGCATTAATTCAAATCGTAGTTCAGGTTATTCGTGAAAAGTATATGAGTGAGAAAGCATTTTACACTGAAAAATTAGGTATCTCTCCCCAAAGTTGGGATCGGTGGAAGAAAGGTGAACAAGGTCTTAAATACGATAATGTTCAGATCTTATCGACATTATTCACAGATTATGAGTGGATGCTTGTGCAAAAAGTTGTAAGAACCACAGAAATCATGCCAGAAGTTGTAAACAATCCAGTCAAAGAATATAATTTCTTAAAATACCAAATCGCTAAAAAATGGGTTAATAATGGGATTACACGCTTAGAATGGCATCAGAGCGATGAGAACACGGAAGAAAGTGTAAGAAAATCAAACATGGTTATTCTACAATTGATTGTTGATTATAATTTATGGGGTTATAATGATATTATTGAATTGAGATTACCGGGAATTATTCGCCAACAAATTGGACATGACGAGGTAAAACTTTTACAATGGTTTGTGGATGAAAGTGAGAAGTTACAAGAAAGCGAATAAAAGTGAGGCAATATGGCCAAAAAGAAGAAGAAAAAAATATTTAAATTTAAAAAACGTCCCGCTCGACGAAAAAAACGCAAAACAAATTACAAACAAGCATGGAATCGTTTTAAAAGCGATTTTTTACAAAAGATTGGAATATTATCCATCTTCTTTGTAATCTTTACTTTATTAAGTGGGATAGTTATTTATCGATGGGTTGATACGGCAAACCAAAGGCACGGTGAATTGATGCAACGTGAAGCTGATTACGAACAACGAATCGGTTTTATCGAATCGATTGTGCCAATCTCACAAAGACTTCAAAGACAATATGGTGTCTTAGCCAGTGTTTCAATTGCTCAAGCAGCTTTAGAAAGTGATTTTGGCCGGAGTCAGCTTGGGGCAGAGTATAATAATCTTTATGGTGTCAAAACGGACGCCACTGATCCAGATGGCGTCGATTTTCAAACTTTAGAATATTTTGATGATGAATGGGTTGAAATTACCGACCGGTTTAAAGTTTATCCGAGTTGGGATGCTTCGATGGAAGGCCATGCCATTCTAATCAATGAGGGTACTTCTTGGGACCCAACGTTCTATCAAGCGGTTCTTAACGGTGACAATTATGTAGAACAAGCCATCGGATTACAAGAATCAGGGTATGCAACAGACCCTACTTATGCCGATAAGATTATCGAAATGATTGAAACTTATGAATTAAATCAATATGATCAACCAATCTAATTAGAAAAATACTAATTTATCAGTGCTAGAAATTGTATGATGTGTTATTATTATAGGTGCATTTAAATATACAATATTGAAGGGAGTAGACAGGATGGCGCAAAGACATTATCCAGGTGAGACATTAGGAATTATTGGCTCATCTATTTCTGCAGCTGTCTTGGCTCAAACAGCAGGTAAATTAGGTTACCGAGTTGCTAGTTTGGTAACATCTGAGAATAATCCAGTGAGACAATTTGCAACATGGCAAACAGTTACCGAATCATATAATGAGCAAGTCTTAAATTACTTTAGTGAAAGGGTAGATGTCGTAACGGTTGAAATGGGTATTCTATCGAATAGAGAATTTCAATTATTAGCAGCACAAACTGATTTAACTTTATCAGAGGATTTAATTGCCATTACGACAGACCGACTGATTGAGAAGGCCTATTTAGATTCTAACAAGTGTTTGGTTGCGCCATTCTCTATGGTAACTAATTTAACAGATTTAAAAGAAGCAGTTGAATATATTGGATTCCCATGTATTTTAAAATCAACTCAACGCCATGTTGATAATGCGAATGATCATATTATCTTGTATGGTGAAGAGGATTATGATGAAGCAAGTGCAAAGCTAGAAGCAACCACATGTATTTTAGAGGCATGGATTCCAACTGAGAAAAAAGCCAGTGTAACAGTTATTCGTAACGAACGGGGTGAAATATTAATTTATCCTATATTTGAAGTGCGTGAACAAGGAGATTTGCTTGGAAGACAAGTGCGTTTCCCAGCACAAATATCAAAACCGGTAGAACTCGAGATGAACCGTTTAGCGCAATTATTAGCGGAATTATTAAATTTAGTTGGTTCATTGACGTTGAAGATGTTAATCACTTCAGCGGGAGTTGTTTATATAAATGAAGCAAGTATCGGTTTATCGGATGAAGCTATGTTCACGATTGGATCTATGAGTATTTCTCATTATGAGGCGGCAGCGAGAGCGATTTTAGGTTTGCCTTTACCAACATTGCATCTTAAGAGTAGAGCAGCAATTGCTTTACCGGCAACCGTCTTGAATGAAGAAAATCTATTAACACAACTCATGTTAAGAACAGATTGGGGCTTTGCTCTGTTTAATCCAATAAATAATGATTCTAAACGTTTGATTGGACAAGTCATTGTAACAGGAGATTCCTTATCAGAGTGTGAACGCCAAATTAAAATTACAGAATTAACTGAATAGAAGATTAAATATCCTTCTTGAGCCATAAACTCAAGGAGGTATTTTTTTAATGAAAGCAGTAAAAATACTAGATTATGTGTGACAAAGTTGAGACTTATCAGTCACAGAAAAATCATCAAATGTTTGTTAGGACTATACACTGATTTTTGATATAATCTACTATGTATGATTTTTTAGAGTGAACAACCTACTAGATAAATTGGAGGTCATAATATGTCATCGTTAATCGAAAGTATTAACCGATTGAATAGTAAACAACAAGAAGCTGTATATACAACCGATGGGCCAGTACTAATTGCTGCTGGAGCTGGGAGTGGAAAGACCAGCGTATTAACCCATCGGATTGCTTATTTATTAGAAGAGAAAAAAATAAACCCTTGGAATGTGTTGGCGATTACCTTTACAAATAAAGCGGCCAATGAAATGAAAGAACGTGTTGAGAAACTAGTTGGGCCTGAAGCATCATCAATTTGGGTATCCACTTTTCACTCGATGTGTGCACGTATTTTACGTCGAGAAGCCACGCAAATTGGCTATACACAAAACTTTTCGATTATTGACCAAGGTGAGCAACAAACGTTAATGAAACGCGTGCTAAAAGAATTAAATCTTGATAGCAAACGATTCAACTACAAAGAAATGCTTTGGGCGATTGATGCAGCCAAAAACGAAGGGCAAATGCCTGATGCTTTTGCAGCTGAGAACACTGATTACTTAGGCAATATTCAATCGAATGTCTACAAGTTATATCAACAAAAACTAAAATCAAGTAACGCGATGGACTTTAATGATTTAATATTATTAACTGTGAAATTACTTCAAGAAAACGAAGACGTCCGTCTGTTCTATCAAAATAAATTTCAATATATTCACGTGGATGAGTACCAAGATACGAATGAGACTCAGTACTTATTGGTGAAGACATTAGCGGATTTATTAAAAAACATTTGTGTCGTTGGGGATGCTGACCAAAGTATTTATGGTTGGCGTGGGGCAAACATGGAAAATATTATGAACTTTGAAAAAGATTATCCAGATGCCAAAGTGATTTTATTAGAGCAAAATTACCGTTCAACTCAATCAATACTAAATGCAGCCAACAGCGTAATTGAAAAGAATATCAATCGTAAAGACAAAAAACTTTGGAGTGATAAAGCACAAGGGAATAAGGTTAAATTCTACTTAGCGGAATCTGACTCTGAAGAAGCAAGATATGTTATTCAACAAATCTTTGAAACAAAAGAGGATCAAAAACGTTCGAATAGTGATTACGCCATTCTCTACCGTACGCAAGCTCAATCACGTAACTTAGAGGATCAATTGTTAAAAGCTAACTTACCATATAAGATTGTAGGTGGCTTGAAATTCTATTCACGTAAAGAAATTCAAGATACGTTAGCGTACTTAAGACTGATTGATAATTTAGCGGATAACTTAAGCTTTAACCGTATTGTCAATGTGCCAAAACGAGGAATCGGACCTACAAGTATTGCTAAATTAGCTGAATTTGCAGAGAGTTTAAACTTAGGTTGGTTTGAAGCCATCGACCAACTAGGAAACTCAAATCTATCTGCAAGTTTACAAACTAAATTTGTTCGCTTCAGTGATATGATCAAACGCTTAAGACAACAGGCAGAATACTTAACTTTAAGTGAATTAGTCGCAGAAGTTTGGGAACAATCAGATTACAAGCAAAGTCTTCAAGAAGAAGGGACTTTAGAGGCAACGAATCGTCTAGAAAACTTAGACGAGTTCGCGTCAGTTACAAAAGAGTTTGACCAAATGGACTTGGAAGATATTATCGAAACCGACCCTGACTTTGCTGATGAAGAAGATGGAGCAACAGAAGAACCACTTGATACACAGGCTCCAAGAATTCGTTTAACTTTATTCTTAACAGAATTATCACTTGTTTCAGATACGTCGGAAGAAGAAACCGTAGACCAAATTACCTTAATGACGATGCATGCAGCTAAAGGACTAGAATTCCCTTACGTATTCATTGTTGGTATGGAAGAAGGCTTATTCCCATTAAGTCGTGCGTCAGAAAGCGATGATGAGTTAGAGGAAGAGAGACGACTCGCATATGTTGGAATGACACGTGCCGAAGAGCAACTATACCTAACAGCAGCTAGAAGCCGACTATTATATGGTAGATATCAACATAATGCCCCAAGTCGATTCGTATCTGAGATAGACCAAAGTTTGATTGAGCATGTCGGTCAATCTTTCCAAACGGTCATCCGTTCTCAAAATACCAGACAGCAAGGGCGAAAACGATCAAGCCAAGCGGCTAGAAATGTTCTATTAAGTCAGCGTCCAAAAGGCGGTTCAACTGGAGCATTGAAGAAAAAAGTCACAAACAATTCAGATACAAATTATACAGTTGGTGATAAAGTAGATCACCGTACTTGGGGAGTTGGAACTGTCGTTAATGTTAAAGGTTCTGGAAGTAATGCTTTACTAAGTATTGCCTTCGATTCACAAGGCATTAAAGAATTACTAGCATCCTTTGCTCCAATAAGCAAAGTGGAGTAGAGAGTGAATGTTTTTACTGATAGAAACAGTAAAGAATGATATACTTGACGAAGAAATGAAGACTGCTATTAACGTAAATGGCTTTTTAGGAGTGATGGTATAAATGGTTCAATCGAAAGATTTAGAACAGGCAAAAGAAAGACTCGAGCAGCTAAAAAGTGAGCTGAATCATCACGCATATAATTATTATGTGCTAGACAAACCAAATATCACGGATGCAGAATACGACCAAATGTATAATGAACTGGAAAACCTTGAAAAAGCACATCCAGAATGGATTACATCTGATTCTCCGACTCAAAGAATTGGGGACCAATTATTAGAAGGTTTTACGAAAGTTGAACACGCCGAAGCAATGTATAGTTTGGGGAATGCCTTCAACGAGGAAGAAGTTGGAGCATTTATTCAACGCGTACAAAACCAAACCGAGCAAGAAGTTGAATTTATGGTCGAATGCAAAATCGACGGTTTAGCGATTGCTTTAACATATGAAAATGGCGCCTTCGTTAGAGGTGCAACTCGTGGAGATGGAACGGTTGGAGAAGATATTACGACAAACCTTCGCACCATTCGTTCATTACCACTGAAGTTGAAAGAGCCCGTATCCGTTGAAGTACGTGGTGAGGCTTATATGCCAAAAGATGTGTTTAAGCAACTGAATGACGAACGCGAAGAAACAGGTGAAGTACCATTCGCCAATCCACGTAATGCTGCCGCTGGTGGGTTAAGACAAATTGATCCAAAAGCCGTATCAAAACGTCGATTGAATATGTTCTTATATAGTGCTTTATACAATGATGATTTTGATGTAGAGTCACAAGCAGAATTATTCGAGCAATTACAATTTTTAGGATTTAGAACAAATCCATTACGAAAATTATGCAAAAATCAAACTGAAGTGATGGATTTTATTCATCAAATTGAAGAAGAACGCCATGATTTACCATATGAAATTGATGGTATCGTTATTAAAGTCAATGACGTTGCCCTACAGCAACAACTTGGTTATACCGTCAAAGCCCCAAGATGGGCGATCGCTTATAAATTCAAAGCAGATATAGCGGAAACTAAACTGAATGAAGTTGAGTGGACAGTGGGAAGAACGGGCGTTGTTACACCAACGGCCGTGATGGACCCGGTTCAATTAGCTGGTTCGACTGTTCAAAGAGCTTCCTTACATAATGTGGATTTAATCGAAGCTTTAGACGTTCGCATTGGAGATACCGTAGAGATTCATAAGGCAGGAGATATTATCCCAGAAATCGTGAGTGTTGTTATGAGTCAACGCCCAGAAGACTCGCAACCATTACCGATACCAACTACGTGTCCACGCTGTGACGCTGAATTAGTACGGTTGAATGAAGAAGTTGCCCTAAGATGTGTGAATCCTTTATGTCCAGCGCAGAAGTTAGCGAAGATGATTCATTTCAGTTCAAGAAATGCGATGAACATTACTGGTTTAGGTGATAAGATTATGGAACACTTAATCAATCAAGCATTGGTTTCGGATCCAAGTGACTTATACACATTAGAGCAAGAAGATTTCTTAACACTTCCAAATACAAAAGAAAAATCCGCAACAAAATATCAAAATGCGATTGAAGAATCAAAGAGTAACTCTTTAGAAAGATTACTCTTTGGTTTAGGTATCCGCCATGTCGGATCAAAAGCAGCACGTTTAATTTCTGAAAAATTCAGAAAGATTGAAGCAATTCAGAAAGCATCGATTGAAGATATTGAGACCATTGATGGCATCGGACCAATGATTAGTCAAGCGATTGTTGAATATTTTGAAATGGAAGAATCGAACGAACTGATTCAAAGATTACAAGAAGCGGGAGTCAACACAGACTACTTAGGTGTTGTGCCTGAAGAGATTGATCTGAAGGATAACTTCTTTGCAAATCAAACCGTTGTCCTTACAGGTTCGATGGAAACTTTAACGCGTGGGGAAGCCAAAAAACGATTGGAAAACCTCGGAGCAAAAGTGACTGGAAGTGTATCAAAAAATACAAATTACTTAGTTGCTGGTGAAGCAGCCGGAAGTAAATTGACAAAAGCACAAGAGCTTGGAATTGCAATCATGAACGAAGAAACTTTTCTAGAAAAATTAAAAGAGAGCGAGTAATTACATGAATAAAAAGATAAGAATGAATGTATCTATACTACTTGCTTGCTTAATGCTAGTAGGAGGCGTGACGCAAGTAAGGTCCCAAGCACAAGAGGATGAGCCGACAAATCCTGATGAAGTAACGGTTCAAACGACGACCAATCAATTATCAAGCGAGTTTTATCGTGCAGTAATCATCGACGGTCAATACCAAATTGGTGCATCAGCGAGCTCAAACAATAATTTAAGTTCAGCAGCGAATATTCGTGCGTTTGAGGAAGGCTTACTTCGAATAAGTAAACAAGTCTTTCCAACTGAACAGTATTTTATGCAAGAAGGGCAAATTATAGATGAAGCAACGATGACGAGTTGGTTAGCAAGAGAGTCAGCAACCAATCCAGAAGGCTTGAATCCAGCCTTACCGGAAGGAGATGCAGAAACTCAATCAAGTTTAGAGGAATCACTGGCCTCAGATGAATCCGTTGATCCAGCTGATGACCCAGAAGATGTTACAGAAGAAGGCGCAGAAGAGAACGAGCAAATCGTGACAAATGTGCAATCAACTCCGATTTATTTATCCCAAGTAGCTGAGAAAAACTTAATGGTAGAGACTGAAGAAGGCTTTGCTTTAGGTGGAATTGTTCTTGGTCTTGCGATGAATAGTACTTATGAATATACTGATGCTGATGGCGTAATCCACGAACAAGAAATCTCAGTGGGTGAAATGCGTGAACGTGGTAGACAATTCGCAAATATCATTGTCGGGCGTCTAAGAAACACAGAAGAATTACGTTCAGTTCCAATCGTCGTTGGTATTTACCGAGCAGCTCCAAGCGATGAAGTTGTCGGTGGAACGTATGTATTAGATGGTATTTCTCGAGAAGGAAACTCTGTGACTGACTGGACAGAAAACAATGAATATCGTATTGCGTTACCAATCATCGAAGCGAGCGACCAAAGCGATCAATACGCATATTTTGATAATTTTAATAATGAAATTATTAATTTCTTCCCTAATTTAAATGGTATCTCTGGAGAGGCTTTATACATTGACGGAGGATTGGCTTCCTTAAATGTAGAAATTGTTTCACAGTTCTATAAACAAACAGAAATTACAGCGTTGACTCAACATATTACCGATGTCTCGCAAAGAACTTTACCTGAAGGGGTAGCCATTGAAATTAAAGTCATATCTGACGCTGGCGTAGAAGCCTACGTAGGCCGACCAGCAGGGGCGACACAATATCAAAGCCATATTTTCAAAAAATAAACTGATAAGGAAGGATGAATTGAATGTTAAGTCAAGATCAAATCAAACACGTCGCTAAGTTATCAAAACTTAGTTATACAGACGATGAATTAGATAACTTTGTCCCAGAATTTGGACGTATTATCGATATGGTTGAACAGTTACAAGAAGTAGATACTGAGGGAGTTAAACCAACGTATCACGGTAATCAATTAATCAATGTATTACGTGAAGACAAAGCCATTGAACGCAATAAAACAGAAGCACTACTTAAAAACGCACCATTATCTGAAGGTGGTTTTATTCAAGTACCAGCCATCTTAGAAAGTGGGGAAGTTTAATATGAGTAAATATCCAACAACAATTATTGAAATCCAAGAAGGGTTAAGAAATGGCGATTTTACAACGGTTGAATTAACGGAAGCAATCTTTGCTTACATTGAAGAGACTGATGAGAAAGTAAATTCATTCTTAGCTTTAAATAAAGAAGCAGCTTTAGAAGCGGCGAAAGCTGCCGATGAAGTAGGGTACGGTGAAGACGCACCATTATTAAACGGTGTGCCAATTGGGATTAAAGATAATATCGTTACTGAAGGTTTAACAACAACCGCTTCATCTAAAATGTTAGAAAACTTCAACCCAACTTATGATGCGACAGTCATTAAGAAGTTAAAAGAAGCTGGAGCTATTATTATTGGTAAATTAAACTTAGACGAATTTGCGATGGGTGGATCAACTGAGACATCTTACTTCAAAACTTCTAGAAACCCTTGGGATTTAGAACGTGTACCAGGTGGATCATCAGGTGGATCATCATCTGCTGTTGCTGCTCGTCAAGTTCCCGCAAGTCTTGGTACAGATACTGGGGGGAGTGTTCGTAACCCTGCAGCCTTTACAGGGATTGTAGGAATGAAACCTTCATACGGTTCTGTCTCTCGTTACGGCGCGATTGCCTTTGGTTCAAGTTTAGACCAAATTGGACCAATGACAACGACTGTTGAAGACAATGCATTAGTATTAGAAGCAATTGCAGGCTTCGATAAACTTGATGGAACAAGCCGTCCTGATACTGAATTAGATTACAGATCAAAACTTGGTCAATCAATTGAAGGCATGCGTATTGCGATTCCTAAAGAATACCAATCTGAAGCAGTTAATGAAGAGATTCGTGATGCAATTAGTAAAGCAAAAGAATACTTTATTTCTCAAGGTGCAATCGTTGACGAAGTATCATTACCACATACACCTTACGGAATTAATGTTTACTATATCCTTTCTTCTGCAGAAGCATCATCAAACTTACAACGTTTTGACGGAATCCGTTATGGTTACCGTTCAGAATCTGCGAAAACACTTGAAGATATCTATGTTCAATCTCGTAGTGAAGGTTTTGGTGACGAGGTTAAACGTCGTATTATGTTAGGAACTTACAGTTTAAGTTCAGGAGCATTTGATAAATACTTTAAGAAAGCCGCTCAAGTTAGAACATTAATTATTGATGACTTTATTAAAGTCTTTAGCGAATATGACTTAATTATGGGACCTGTTACAACAAGTACTGCCTTCAAGATTGGTGGCCGTATTGAGGACCCAGTTGAAATGTATGTATCGGACTTATTAACAGTTCCTGTCAATTTAGCAGGACTACCAGCAATGTCAGTTCCAGCAGGCTTTGATAGTAACGGAATGCCTATTGGCTTACAATTAATTGGTAAACATATGAATGAATCAACACTTTACCAAGTTGCTTATGATTTTGAGAAAAATCATGATTACGTTAACCAAGTACCGGAATTTTAGGAGGGTGATATAATGAATTTTGAAACTGTCATTGGATTAGAAATCCACGTAGAGTTAAAGACTGACTCGAAAATATTTAGTACTTCACCAGCTCATTTTGGTGCAGAACCGAATAGTAACACGAATGAAAAAGACTGGGGATATCCAGGTGTCTTACCAGTATTAAATAAAGGTGCTGTAGATTACGGTATGAAAGCAGCACTAGCTTTAAACTGTGAAATTGCGCGTGAAATGAGTTTTGACCGTAAAAACTATTTCTACCCCGATAACCCAGCTGCCTACCAAATTACACAAGATGCACAACCGATTGGAACAAACGGATATATTGATATCGAAGTTGAAGGTGAACGTCGTCGTATTCGTATCAACCGTGTCCATTTAGAAGAGGATGCAGGTAAAAACACTCACGGAACAGATGGTTTCTCTTACGTTGACTTAAACCGTCAAGGTACACCATTAATCGAGATTGTTTCTGAGGCAGATATGCATTCACCAGCAGAAGCGTATGCTTACTTAGAAGCTGTTCGTGAGAAAATCTTATTTACTGAAGTTTCTGATGTTCGTATGGAAGAAGGATCACTACGTTGTGACGCAAATATCTCGCTTCGCCCATTTGGCCAAGAAGAATTTGGTACAAAAACTGAGCTTAAAAACTTAAACAGTTTTACATATGTACGTAAAGGTCTTGAACACGAAGAAGTGCGCCAAGCAAATGTATTAAGAAGTGGTGGCGTGATTGAGCAAGAAACACGTCGTTATGATGAGACAACAGGTGACACAATCTTAATGCGTACGAAAGAAGGAGCGGCAGATTACCGTTACTTCCCAGAACCAGATGTTCCGCCAATTTACATTACAGAAGAGTGGATTGCGGAAGTGAAAGAATCATTACCAGAAATGCCAGACCAAAGACGTCTACGTTATGTTAATGAATACGAATTACCAGAATATGACGCGATGGTTCTTACTCAGACAAAAGTAATGTCAGATTTCTTTGATAATACAATTGAAGAAGGTGCAGATCCTAAACAAGTATCTAACTGGTTAATGGGTGAAGTTTCAGCTCACTTAAATAAAGAACAAATCGCTTTAGAAGATACTGAATTAACACCAGTAAACTTAGCACAAATGATTAACTTAATTGCTGATGGAACAATTTCAAGTAAAATTGCTAAGAAATTATTCAAACACCTTGTTGAAAAAGGTGGCGACGCAAATAAAGTTGTTGAAGAACAAGGAATGGCTCAACTTAGTGACCCAGCTAAATTACAACCACTCATTGACGAAGTAATTGCTGCTAACCCTGGATCAGTTGAAGACTACAAGAACGGTAAAGATCGTGCTTTAGGATTCTTTGTTGGACAAATTATGAAACAAACTCGTGGTAAAGCTAATCCACAAGTTGTGAACAAACTGATTTTAGAAACTTTAGCTAACATGTAATTTTAAATTTTAAGCGTCTAAATGTCTTGTGCATTTAGGTGCTTTTTTTGCATATAATAATTTTATCTCATATAAATCAATTTGATTTTACAAGAAAATATTTTAGGAATAAACCTAATATTCGAGGGGAAAATCCCGAACGTTAACTTTTTTAACAATAAGAAAAGGTTAAGTTTTTATTAAGGACAAGTACTCAAATGATTTTTTGAATAATGTGTGAATTATCAGCACAAATCATTTCAAATATGTTACTCTATAATTGCGAAACTTTAGAGAGGTAGGTAAGTAATGAAAAAGACATTATTAATTATCGTTTCAACTGTGCTTATTATGGGAGTTGTATATTTTGCAGGTGTTGGGTTTTACTCTGAGAAATTTTCAGCGAATTCCACTTTTGGAACAGTTGATGTGAGTAATTTAACATTAAGCGAAGCACAGGCGAAAGTTATTGAAGATTTGAATGACAAAGAATTTGTTCTTGAAGAAGATGGGCAAGAAGTTGCTCGTTTGAAACTAGGTGAACTAGAACCTGAATATAAAACTGAGTCAGAATTAGAAGCGTCATACTTATCACAAGATCCAACGACTTGGGTCAATGGCTTCTTTGAAGATAAAGAGTACAATCAAGGTTTAGAAGAGCAAATTAACTTCAGTGAAGAAGAAATAATTAATAGCTTGTCAGCCCAAGGTCTTTCTAATGAAGAACGTGAAGCGGCGACAGATGCAGGTGTAGATTATGACGAAACTGAAGGTTATTATGTAGTTGAAGGGTCTGCTGGAAACCAAATCGATCCTAGTCGTCTTGAATCAGCAATTGTTGAAGGGATTCAAAACGAGAATTATACCATTGATTTGGAAGAAGCATATGCTCAACCAGAAATAACTGAAGTAAGTGAAGAAATTACATCAGTGATGGATGAAATTGAATCCGTATCATCAGTGAATATCACTTATGAAATTGCTGGAGAAGAAGTAACAATTCCACAAGATGAAATTGAAAACTGGATTTATTTTGATTCTTCAAATGAATTAATTATCGATGCTGAATCTGTGAAAGCATATTTAAGTACTCTTAACGAGGAATATTCAACATTCTACAAAGACCGTACTTTCAATAGTACTTTACAAGGTGAAGTCACTGTGCCACCTGGAATCCTAGGTTGGTCAATTGACACTGATGCAGAAGCAGAAGCGTTAATTAGTGACATTCATGCAGGTAACGATGTTAGTCGTGAACCAATCTATTACAGTTCTGGTGGTATTGCTGGTGCTGCAAATGATATTGGATCAACTTACGTCGAAATCGATTTAAGTAATCAATATATGTTCTTATATGTTGATGGTCAACTTATTCTTGAAACGCCAATGGTTTCAGGTAAGATTGGTGCTGAGACCGTACCAGGAGCAAATGCTGTTATTGAGATGTTAACTGATACAAACTTAGTTGGTTACAACCCATTCTCAAAAGTAGAATATTCTACGCCAGTTAATTACTGGATTCGCTTTGACGATAAAGCTCAAGGAATTCATGATGCATCTTGGCAAGGATCATTTGGTGGATATGTTTATCAATTAAGTGGTTCACTTGGCTGTATTAACACTCCTCTAGGCGCAGTTGAAGTAATTTACAATAACGTTGATTACGGTACACCAGTAATGGTTTTCTATTAATATAAAAACAAAATCCTCACCCGGCAGAGTCTATTATGACTTTGCTAGGTGAGGATTTTTTAGTTTGCAATGAAAATATTTCCTTGAGAAATTCTCAAGGCACCTTACCATCCCTGAGAATTTTTCAGGGATCCAATTCGTGAAAAACGATGCTTGAGAAACTCACAGGGCACCTTTCCATCCCTGAGAATTTTTCAGGGATCCAATTCGTGAAAAACGATGCTTGAGAAACTCTCAAGGCACCTTACCATCCCTGAGAATTTTTCAGGGATCCAATTCGTGAAAACGATGCTTGAGAAACTCTCAAGGCACCTTACCATCCTTGAGAAATATTCAGGGATCCAATTCGTGAAAAATGATGCCTGAGAAACTCTCAAGGCACCTTACCATCCCTGAGAAATATTCAGGGATGAAATTCGTGAAAAATGATGCCTGAGAAAATCTCAGGGACACAACTAGACAAAGTTAAACCAAAACAGTATTACTTACTCTGAAGTTTTTCTTCATCATTCAGTGTTTCTATAATACGTTCTGCAGTCGGTTGAGGAACACCGATATGACGGTACTCTTCAATGTCTGCTTCTTTCATTCTTTGTAAGTTTTTAAAGTGCTTTAATAATTTTGTGCGGGTCTTCGGTCCAACACCTTCAATACTTTCTAAGATTGATCCAAACTGAGATTTCGAACGGACATTTCTATGATAGCTAATCGCATAGCGATGGACTTCATCTTGGACTCTTTGTAGGAAGTGGAAGACTTGGCTTGTTGGTTCTAAAGGAATTATTTCCTCACTATAACCGTCCATTAAGGCAGCAGTTTTATGTTTGTCATCTTTTACCATACCAGCAACCGGAATTGTGATGCCTAATTCATTCTCCAACACATCTCTAGCTGCTCTAATTTGAATTTTCCCACCATCCATTAGGATTAAGTCAGGTAATTGTTTCTCTTCGCGTAGCAGTCTTGTGTAACGTCTACGAATGACTTCTTGAGTTGATGCGAACTCATTGGCACCTTCGACAGTTTTAATTTTGAATTTACGGTAGTTCTTTTTCTCAGGCTTCCCGTCGCGGTAAACAACCATACCTGATACTGCGTTTGATCCTTGGATATTAGAATGGTCAAACGATTCGATATAGTTTGCTTGCGGAATATTTAAAGCATCTGATAATTCGTCAATGGCACCTAAAGTTTTTCTTTCGCTCATCTCTATTAATCTGAATTTTTCATCCAAAGCAATGCGACTATTTTTTTCGCAAAGTTCTAATAAGCTACGTTTTTTCCCACGAAGGGGTGTCGATACTGGAACTTCAAGATATTCATTTAATAAATGATTATCAACATCACTTGGAACGAGTACCGCTTTAGGCATGAGTTGTGATTCTTCTTTATAGAATCGCGCAATATAAGTCGTGACTTCTTCTTCTGGATTATTATAGCTAGGGAAGATGGCGGCTTTACGTTTAAGAATCGAACCTTGTCTCAACATAAAGGTTTGAATCGATAACCAACCACGATCAAGGGTGTAACCAAAGACATCCATATTGTCATAGTCCTGACTCATAATGACTTGGCGTTCAATTGTTTTTTCGATATAACTAATTTGATCACGGTAATCCGCTGCTTGTTCAAAGTCTAATTTTTCTGCAGCAGTGTCCATTTTTGAACGTAAGTCATTTTTAATACTGTCGACGTTGCCTGCAAAGAATTTTTTGATATTCTCAATCTGAGCATCATATTCCGCTTGTTCTACTTTATGATCACAAGGTCCAATACATTGGCCAAGGTGATAGTAAAAGCAGGCACGCTTTTCGTTTTTAGCACATCTTCTTAAAGGATATGCTCGGTGCAATAATTGTTGGGTACTAGTTGCGGCATAAACATTTGGAAAGGGACCAAAGTAAGTTCCCCCATCTTTTTTCACTTCATTCGTAATAATTAATTGAGGATCTTCTTCTTTAGTAATTTTTAGATAAGGATACATTGTTGAGTCTTTGAGTCGAATGTTATAAATTGGCTTATATTCTTGAATAAGATTAATCTCAAGAATCAGCGCTTCTTTATCACTGTTAGTTATAATTGTTTCAAAATGATCGATTTCAGATACTAATTTTGTTGTCTTAGCATCATGAGCACCCCTAAAGTAAGAACGCACACGATTACGTAAATTCTTAGCTTTACCTACATATATAATGGTATCGTTCGCGTTTCGCATTAAATAACATCCTGGTAAATCAGGTAAGAGTTTTAGTTTTTGCTCAATGTTATATAAAACTTCACTGCGATTTTTAGTCGTCTTTTTTTCATTAGGGGTTCCTTCGTTAGTTGAATCTTGATGCATAAAGACACCTCCTATTAATTGGTTATATTTCTCTATTATTGTCAACATACTATTATACACGACAAAGTCAAGGTTTTGCTAATAAATTGACTATTAAAATGCAGTTAACTTTTTTATTTTGTGTTGTCTTTTTTAATCCCTTATAAAAAATAATTCACTAGAACTATCCCAAAATAACAAGCTTATAACTGAACCTGTGGTATAATAGCATTACAGTAAATGAAGGACGTGTGTGTATGAAATTTAACGAATTTAATTATAATCGACCAGACCTAGATATTTTCAAAAAAGACTACCAAGAAAATATTGACCAAATTAAAAATGCTAATTCTGTCAAGGAAGCCTTAGAAGGCATTCATGAGAAACAAGCATTACAAAATGAAATAAATACGCAATCAGAGTTAGCAGAAATTCGTTTCTCTATTAATACAAAAGATGCTTTTTATAAAAAAGAAAGTGATTTTTGGAATGAACAGCTACCAATTATTTCAGAATGGGAAACTGATTATTATCGTGCAATTTTAAACTCACCTTTTCTATCTGAATTAAAACAAGAAATTGCAGCACCATTTTTTGATATTATTGAGAACTCTCTAAAAGTATTTGACCCAACTATTATACCTTTATTACAACAAGAGAATAAATTAGTCTCAGAATATGATTCACTCATCGCATCAGCGGAAATTGATTATAAGGGAGAAACTTATAACTTATCTGGTTTGACACCATTCATGCAGTCAACTGACCGTCAGGAACGAAAAGCGACTTCTGAATTATATGCAAACTTTTTCCAAGAGAACTTAGCTGATTTTGATCGCATTTACGATGAATTAGTCAAAGTCCGTCATGAGATGGCAACCAGTCTTGGCTTTAAAGATTTTGTGGAGATGGGCTATGCGAGAATGAACCGCCTAGACTATACACGTTCGGATGTTGAAGTATTCCGTCGTGAAGTCTTGGAACAAATTGTGCCATTATCAACATATATTTATGACCGCCAAGCGAAACGTTTAGAGTTAGATGAGTTAAAATATTACGATCTAAACTTAAGCTTTCCAACAGGAAATGCGAAACCCATTGGGACTGCGTATGAGTTGATTCAAAAAGCTGAAAAGATGTATTCAGATATGTCACCTGAAACTGCGGACTTTTTCGACTTTATGGTTAAACATGATTTAATGGACTTATTAACTAAGTCAGGTAAGCAAAGTGGAGGGTATTGTACTCATATCCCGAACTTCAATGCTCCCTTTATTTTTGCTAATTTTAATGGGACTTCAGGAGACGTGGATGTATTAACACACGAGGCTGGGCATGCTTTCCAACTCTATCGTTCACGTTGGATTAATGAACCTGAGTTAATTTGGCCAACGCATGAAAGTTGTGAAATCCATTCGATGAGTATGGAATTTATCGCATGGCCATATATGGATGAGTTTTTCGGTGACAAAGTAGAAAAATACAAATACGCTCATCTTTCAGAAGCCGTGACCTTCTTACCTTATGGTGTCTTAGTAGATCACTTCCAACATGAAGTGTATGAAAACCCAACAATGACACCAGAAGAACGTCGTTCAAAATGGCGTGAATTAGAGAAACAATACACTCCTTGGAAAGAATATGATGACAATGAGTTTTATGAGCAAGGTGGATTATGGTTTAGACAAGGCCATATCTTCAACTCACCATTCTACTATATTGATTACACATTAGCCCAAGTATGTGCCTTTCAGTTCTGGGAGCGAAGTCATGTGAAAGAAGACGATAGCTTCTGGTCTGATTACTTAAACATTTGTCGTGTAGGTGGAACGAAATCATTCCAAGAAATTGTGAAACTCGCTAACTTAAAATCACCTTTTGAAGAAAATAGTCTTTCAGAAGTTACTCAAGCCATTCAGACCTATTTAGAAGCCATTGACGAAGAGCAGTTAATATAAGAGGAGGAGTTCAATGATAAACGTAGGAACCATTGGTACTTCATGGATAACAGAGCAATTTATTAAAGCTAGTCAACTGACCAATCTATATAAGATTAAAGGAATCTATTCACGAAGTGCTTACCGAGCAAAAGATATTGCGACGATTTACAAGACAGACTACTATACGGACCAATTAAATAATATTTTATTTGATCCAGAAATTGATTTGATTTATATCGCAAGTCCCAATAGCATGCATTTTGAACAAGCAATGCAAGCGATAAAAGCTGGAAAGCATGTCATCATTGAGAAGCCAATGTTTTCAAGTGTTGAAGAATGGCATCAAGCACATGAAGAAGCGAAACGCATGAATGTCTTCATTTTTGAAGGTGCTTTGCATATTCATACGCGTAATTATCGTCGAATGAAGCAGTTAGTTCAGAATAAGATAAAAGCTTCTAAGCAGCCGTTTTTAGGGGCTAACTTTAATTTTGGGCAATACTCATCCAAATATGTTCAATATCGTGAAACAATGGATAATCACCAGATTGCACCAAATGTCTTCAACCTTGAGTTTTCAGGTGGGGCATTAATGGATTTAGGTGTATACCCAGTTTATGTCGTCCTTGATTTATTTGGTTTACCTCAATCAGTGCGCTACAACGCTCAAAAAGGGGAAAATGGTGTCGATATTTTCGGTACAATTTTATTCACATATGATAAATTTCAAGTATCGATATTTATCTCTAAAGCAGTGCATTCAAAACTGCCAAGTGAAATTTATGTAGACGATGAGACCATTATTATCCACGACGTGAGTCGCATTAGTAAAGTTGAGTTAATAAACCAAGAAGGTCAAAAGGCAGATGTGATTGATTACAAACCAGAGAATTATATGTATGATGAGTTACTGAATTTTGCTGAAGTGATTAATAATCCGGATAGTATTCACCAAAAAGTGCGCTATGAAGATTGGAAACAACTAAGCTTACAAGTGGCACAAACAATGGAGTTACTACGTAAATCAGCGAATATTTCTTTTGACACTGAAGAACAGAAATAGAAGATAAGAGAAGGAGCATATAATGCTTAATACATTTAGAACTGAACTCCAAGAATTTTGGAAAGAGAAAGAATTTCAAGAACCTACACCGGTTCAAGAGCAATTATTTAAAGAAGCATCAGAGGGGAACGACGTCATTGCTGTATCCCCAACGGGTACGGGTAAGACATTAGCTTACTTACTACCTATATTGAATCAAATTGAAGCAAATAAAACGTTGCAAGCAATTATTCTAGCGCCATCACAAGAATTAGTGATGCAAATTGGTGAAGTGGCACGCGAATGGGGTAAAGTTGTAGGCATTAAAACACAAACGCTCATCGGTGGTGCAAATATTAAACGCCAAATCGATAAGTTAAAAGATAAGCCAGAACTTATTATTGCAACACCTGGACGCTTTATCGAGTTAACAAGCAAGACGAAAAAAATAAAAGTTCACCTAGTAAAAACCATTGTTTTTGATGAAGCAGATTATTTATTTAAAGATGAACATAAAAGAACGATCGAATCAATTCAACAAACACTGATGCGTGATGTTCAAAAAGTTTATGCAAGTGCGACAATGACAGAGGAATTTGTCAATGATCGAAAAGCGGAGAATAATGACATTAAAGTCATCCGCATTGATTCGCAAGAATCAGTTAGCCATATTCAACATTATTTCATTACGGTTAATAATCGCTATAAAGTGGATGAACTGAAACGTTTAGCTCAGATGGATAACATGCGAGCCATTGTATTCTTCGAACAGATTAATCAAATTGAAGAAGTGGCAGCGAAGTTAATCTATGAGAATGTATCTGTCGTTGTCTTACATAGTGATGCGAGTAAACAAGAACGTGAGTATGCGATTCGAGCATTTAAAAATCATGACGTTACTTATCTTCTAACAACCGATGTTGCTAGTAGAGGGATGGATATCTCAGAAGTTCCTTACGTCATTCATTATAACCGTGTCCAAGATAGCCGAACGTATATTCATAGATCAGGACGGACAGGTCGAATGAACCGTGAAGGTATTGTTATCTCATTATTAAATCAACAAGAAGCGAATGATTTAGCAGCCATCTTAAAAGAAGAGAATATTCCATTAACCGAGAAAGTATTAAAAAATAGAATATTAATTGATCCAACTGAAACAAAAGGGTCGAAAAACCAAGATAAACAAGCTCAAAATAGAAGAAAACGTGTGTAAATTTACAAATTTACATAAACTTTACATTCATTTAGCTCTAAATTTACAATCGAGGGGTATAATCAGAGTAGGAAAAGATTAAGTGGCTTTGTAGTGGGAGGATAATATGCGTATAGCAATCGTAACAGAAACTTTTGTCCCAGCGACGGATGGTATTTGCACTCGCTTGGCAAACTTTGTTGTTCAATTAAAAGAAATTGGTCATGAAGTTATTGTTATTTCACCGGATCTTGGTATAAGCGACTATAAAGGAGTACCAGTTTACGGGCTTGAAACAGTGACATTTCCATTATATGGATCGCGTCCATGGGGTTTACCTTCTCGAAAGGTAAAGTCTATTTTCAAGAAATTTAAGCCAGATGTGGTACATGCTGTGAATCCAATCTCATTGGCTTCATCGGCTGTTCACTATGCAAATAAGTTAAATATCCCTTTAATAACGTCATACCATACTCATTTACCGAATTACTTAGACCATTATAATATGAGTTTATTTAAACCAGTTCTATGGGATTATATTCGTTTTTGGCATACAAAGTCTGACGTTAATATTACAGTCTCACAAAGCTTAATGGATGAACTGAATGATGAGATGATTCCCACTCATGGTGTCTTACCTCGAGGAATTGATATTGAAGGGCGTCATCCAGAATATTTTGATCAAGAATTATATAATGAATTAACGGACAATAATCCAAATAATAAATTATTAGTCTACGTTGGAAGATTGGCTCCAGAGAAGGATATCGATCATTTACGTGCAATCTTTGATGAGCGAGATGATTTATGTCTAGCCATTGTCGGAGATGGGCCAGACAGAGAACGCTTAGAAGAAGTCTTTGCTGGAACGAAGACGCACTTTTTAGGCTTTAAGCATGGTGAAGATTTGTCTAAAGCCTTTGCGACAGGAGATGCTTTTGTCTTCCCATCAACATCAGAGACCTTTGGTTTAGTAATCTCGGAAGCGATGGCGTCAGGCATACCTGTCATTGCCGCTGAAAGCGAACCAACCGTTGAACAAATTACGGATAAGGAGACAGGCTTAATCTATGAATCTGGTAATACTGAAAGTTTAATGAAGGCAATTAATAGTGTGGATAATCCATTATTAATGCAAAAACTTTCACTTAAAGGGCGTTCGGAAGCGCTAAAATATACTTGGGGTAATGCGACGCTAGAGATATTAGATTTTTATTCGCAAACGATCGAAGCGCATCAATACAAATACGACGGTATTCGTAAACAAGCTTAAGTCTGTTTAGAAAATGAATGTATTTTTTAGAATCGCCGATTGTAAAATTAAGCTAGACAACTAAAACAGCCATTTGTGGTACACTCAACTTGTAATTCCGACCAAAGAATACAAAGGAGTGACCACAAATGACCTACACCCATCTTACCACGGATGAACT
>NZ_JBGQQZ010000037.1:0-24643 GCF_045528575.1 Ruoffia sp. FAM 24228 | reverse complement strand
TTCATCCGTGGTAAGATGGGTGTAGGTCATTTGTGGTCACTCCTTTGTATTCTTTGGTCGGAATTACAAGTTGAGTGTACCACAAATGGCTGTTTTAGTTGTCTAGCTTAATTTTACAATCGGCGTACCATAAAAAATATAGGGTTTAATATTATCCAACCAGATGATAATAATGATTGGATTAATCAACGTAATGAAATTTATCAAAAACTTTTACCTATGGAAAGTGGTTTTAGTAATAGTATATTTTACAATCAAAGTTTAGGGATAAGTACAAATAGAGATGCTTGGATTACAGGATTTAGTAAAGATCAGACTTTAATTAATTCTCAATTATTAATAGATAACTATAATAGGGAAAGAAAAAGGCTAAAAAAATATACTAAAGACAAAAAATTAAATCACATTAATACTGACGATAGTTTTATTAAATGGAGCAGTAGTTTACGTACAAAATTTAAGAATGATACTGTTATCCATTATAATCGAGGACATTTAGTTCTTGAAATGTATAGACCATTTACTAAGAAGTGGGTATATTATGATTCAAATGTTGTTGAAAGGCCAAGAAAATTTAAAGATTATTATGGGGAAAGAAATCTGCTAATATCTGTTCCAGGAAAGGGTAGTAAAAATCCTTTCCACACTTTAATGACTAATACTATTACAGATTTAAATTTACTAGAGGCAGGTGCACAAGGTTTCTTTCTATACAATAATCAATATAATGATGGTATGTTAATCGAATTTAGTAAAGATAACTCAAGCGAAACCTCTCAAAAACATTTTGGGTTAGATAATCTTGATTTGTATTATTATATCTATGGTGTTTTGCACAGTAATGATTATCGAAGTAAATTTAAGAATGACTTAGCGAAAGAGTTACCAAGAATACCTTTAGTAAAAAACAAATCTCTTTTTGTTGAGGTAGGAAAAAAACTAGCTGATTTACATATTAATTATGAAAACATCGAACCATATAAAGAAGTAGATATTGATTTTAGTAACGATAGACCAAGTTATATTGTAAACAAAATTAAGTTTTGTAACAGAAAAGATAAAACTGCTTTGAAATTTAATAAGGATATTACAATCAAAAATATTCCTGATGAGGCTTATCAATATAAACTTAATGGTCGTTCAGCAATCGAATGGATTATAGATCAATATCGAGTAAAGACCGACAAAAAATCTGGTATAATTGACGATCCAAATGATTACTCTGAAGATCCAAAATACATTTTTAATCTATTGTTATCAATCATCAATGTCTCTGTGCAAACGGTCGATTTAGTTAATAGTCTACCACCACTAGAGATAATAGAAGAATAAAATGTTAAACAAAGTTAAATACCCCATATCCTTATTATCGGGATATGGGGTAAGTTTAATTCACAATCAGTTCTGTAAAAACTATGAGTTCTCGACTTCAAGGAAAAATAATGGTAGATTGAAAGTATCAAACTTAGGGAGCGGTTACAATGAATCAAAATGATACTTTTAAAGCTATAATCAAAGTACATGAACTAAATGATGTACTAGTGGATAATGATGTTGATGAAAAAGATGGAGAAGAAGTAGAGAAAGTAATATTTCAAATAGTAGAAGTAATAGAAGGTAACTATGAATACGATGAGGATGTCAATCAAATCCATATAGAGTCTAAACGCATAATAGAACTACTCGGTGAGCCAGTAGATGAGACAAAACAGTACGAAGCACTACTATCTAATGAGTACGATGCAGAAAGAGATACCTATAACCTATACGTCCATGAACTAAAAGTCATCTAACTTTTTTAAAAATCAATATATGGACTAATGGAAGAAACAACTAATGTCATAAGCTACATATATCTAACAAGAATCTCAAAGGGTAATCTCTCATATCAGAGAAGACTAGCTTGAGGTTCTTTTTTAATCGTATCAAAATAGCTAATAGATTTTATTACCTATCGATGATACGGACATACGTATCATAAATGATGATAAAATTGAAAACAATTTACAGACAAATGTTAGCGAGACCTTTACGAATCTAGCTTTTTTGTCTTCCGGTTAGGAGCAGACAAGATAGTTGCCTGGAACACAAAATTAACGTCATGTTTAGTAACAAAACTAAACAGAAAAAGTGAAATGGATCGACATGAGGGGGGGTAACATGGCCTTTGATTATGAACTGGATTTCGCTCAGATAAACTTCCGGGACCAGCCTGAATTGTATCGAGTGGGCCGAGGAGAACAAGGGGTGCTTCTGGTAGAACCTTATAAAAGCGAGATACTACCACATTGGCGTTTTAAGACTCCAGAAATTGCTAAAGTATCTTCTGACAAAATCTACCAGCTGTTTTTGGATTACCAGGCAGCCGGTGATTTTGTGGGTATGGATATGAGTCGGAAGTTTCTTCAATTGGGCTACACTAGATCTAGACGTTACGCCAATTACAAAGGTGGTCGCAAATATGATGAAAATGGCGACATAAAAGAAAGAATAATAGACGAAGAAAAAGCAAAGTCAGCTACCATTTTTGAAGAGAAGTGGAAAATTGTGAGGGAAAATGAAGCGTATTTAAAGTTGAAGAAAGAACATCAGAAAAAGTACGGCTGAAAAGAAGACATTCCTAAGGAGCGAGTGGTATAATAGAGAAAATAATTCTATCAAAGGAGGGGTTATAGAACATGGTCAAGGCATTTGGCTTATTTTTTGAAGATAAACGTATTTGGCTTATTCTAGGAGGGAGCGTGCTCTTTTCTTTCATTTTAGCGATTGGTGTTATCTTGCTCGACACCAGAATGATAAATGTGGTGGACTATTTCCCAACTGTTTTTCTAACGAGCGTCAATCTGGCCAAATCAATCTTGAGCCTGCTAGCGGGTTCCCTTTTTTCAGTGGCAACCTTCACGTTTGGGACGATGTTATCGGTCATTTCGTTCTACTCATCTAATTTCAGTCCCCGGACTGTTGAGAATTTTCTCTTACAGAAAACATCTATGCAAACTTTGGGGATTTTTCTTGGTGGTTTTATTTATTGTCTTTCCTCTTTGTTTTTTATGCGCAATTCAGAAGATGAATATTTGGTTGTTTCGGCCTCCATTGCCTTATTGTACGCCCTTGCCTGCGTTTTTTATTTTACGAAGTTCGTTTATAATGTGGCAATATCCGTACAATTGAACCATCTTGTGACTAAATTGTACAAGGAGGCCGAGTCAGTTGCGGATGAAACGATTGAATACTTTCAAGAAATGCCTTTGTTGGATCATCTTCCTCAAATAGACACGCTACACATCTTCACAGTAAAGGCTAACGAGAGTGGTTATGTTGAATATATTAATTTTAATCGACTAGTTGAACTGAGCAAGGAATTCAAAGGCACCATAGTGCTACATCTAAGAATAGGAGAGTTTATTTCCGCAAATCAGCCGCTAGTCGATTTATACACTAACCGAAAAGTTAAAGATGAATCACAGCTCCAAGCGGCAATAAACCGCACCCTAACTTATGAAGAAAAACCTTCTTCTATGTACGATCCAAATTTTGCTCGAGCTAAATTGATTGAAGTAGCTCTGAGGGCGGTTTCGCCAGGCATAAATGATCCTAATACCGCCATTTATATCTTAAACTACAAGGCTTTGTTGGATTCAAAATTTGCCAGTATACCAGGAAGGTTTGTGGTGATGGGCGAAGACACTGATGAGACATTTTCTTCGGGAGGTAACGTGATTTATGATTTCAATAATTTTCCAAAAGACTTATATGAAAGTTATTGGCAATTAATTCACTATATGAAGCAAGATATTTCTGGAGTGGTGGCACTGTTTGACTCTTTGTTGACAGTTGCTTATTCTGCACATCCGAAGAAGCTAAACTATATTAAGGATTACAGTAATTATCTGTTTAATCTAACGAGTCCCAATTTTACGGAAAGACTAGATATTCAAAATATCGAGGAACGCCAACAACGTATTCTAGGGATTAACCATCCTGAGCTAGAGGAATGAGCTTGAAACTGAAAACTATCTGTGTTATTTTTCGCTGAAAGGTTTATAATATTCTCTTTAGTTCAAAACACAAAGAATGCCGGTTTAGTTCAGTTGGTAGAGCATCGCACTCGTAACGCGGGGGCCGTAGGTTCGATCCCTATAGCCGGTATCACATTAATTTAGAAAGTACATCAAGGTTTAACCCCTGAGATGTACTTTTTTTCTGGCTAATATTTCCCAAAACCAAACCGTCACACATCCGTCGGTAAACTTGCTGGAAAAGAAGGTGTCGCATTATAATGGAACATGCGTATCATAAGTAATGCTAAAAATTACAGCTAACCTAAAAGGCAAAGATGCTTGATCAATGTATCCATCATCGAAGTGCAATTGTATATCGAATGTCTTAGTGTTTTTATCCTAGAGAATCACTTTTATGAAGGCTGGATAGAAATCTTTTAACTGAGTTTTACCCTTTCAACCGAAAATTATTCTTAAGTTCATATTGTAGTTGTAATATAAATTTAAAAAAGAGGTCCTAAATGCTAAATAAAATTAAAGTTAAATTAGCCCAATTCATGCAAGGGCGTTATGGGATAGATTATCTTTACGTTGCAGGTATTATCCTTTACTTTGTGCTTTCTATTGTCCAGATTTTTGCGCAAATCCGACTATTAAATATATTGTTATCTATTTTTATCATATGGATATTTTACCGTGTGTTTTCTAAAAATATATCATCACGAAGAGCAGAAAATCAAAAGTTTATGAAGTGGATAAGTAAGCTTCAAAGGAAAGTAAAGCCAATATGGCAAAGAATTCGTCATATGGGAACGCACCGTTACAGAAAATGTCCTGAATGCGGTGTTACTCTACGGTTACCTCTTAAGAGGGGAAGAAGGCAAGTAGTCTGTCCCAAGTGCCAGAATCGCTTTGAGGTAACGATTAGACTATAGTGTCACTTGTTAGATTGCCTATTTTAAACTGAAATTAAAAAACCCCATGATAGAAGTCTGCTAACATAGACCTTTATCATGGGGTTGAGTTTTACCGAAATAATTAGAAATGAGTTATTTAATGTGAATCGTGACTCTCTTCTTCGTGACCCTGTTCGAATAGATGAGTAAACTCAACATAAGCCTCTACAAATGAGCGACCAGCTTCTGTATCCTCTACATCGAATTCTTTACGTTCAAGTAAGCTACTAAAAACCTCTTCAACATGGGCTTTATTATCCTCTGTGATGTACCCAGCGTCTTCCAATGGTTGTAGTGATTCTTCAGCGATACTCTGGTCAGCTAATGCAATACCTTCTTCTGTAGGCTCATCTGATATTCCTGTATAAGGTGCCCCTTCACCAGCGCGGTGTAAGCGAACAAAGTTTTCGAATAGATAATCGTGAGCAAGTTGGTCAGTCTCTTCGTCATCTGATTTGTCCATAACACTCATAGATTTGTCGAAAGTTTCTTTTAATTCTGCTTCGCTTTCTGGAAGAACCCAGTACGATATGTGATTAAAGTCATTTTTTTCGATGGCTGTCTGAAGTGCATTGTAAGTAGGACCTGAGGGAGTGTCACAGTGTGCTTCCGCAGTAATAGGAGCAATTAAACTAAAACCGAGACCAGCAATAACTAATGGGATAAACATTTTTTTCTTTTGTAGCATTTCAATCCTTCTTTCTCTATTTGATAGCTTAATACTATCCAAAGAAAAGAAAATTACACTTGATGACAATCAAGTTTAAACAAAATCCCTGTGTAATAAAAAAGGACAACGTCCTGTGATATACTGAGGTGACCCCCGAAAGTAGTTTGCTTTTAAAATTGTCTACTTTAAGGGGGACATATCAGGATTATCCTGAGCGATCTATTATTGTGTTTTGATTTTTTTATAAAAAATCCTTCAAATACTTTTCTCTTATTTCTGTATATTCATCTTCACTAACAATACCTAAGTCAAATAACTCTTTTGTTTTCTTCAGTTTTTCAAAAGCTTCGTCTTCTTCGCTATTAGTAACTTGAGTGAAAGTTACATCTTTAATGATATCCTCTTGGACGATTGGTGCATAAGTCCCTTCATGCAAAGCTTTTTGTAATTTATAGCCCATGGGTCTTAAGGTAGCTAAAGTCAGTCCACCAGAAACAACTCCACCAACGACTGGAATGACCTTTGATACAGATTTTGCAAAGGAATTCTTAGTCACTTTTACGCCAAAATTAGCTAAAGTTTTTTTGATAATTGGATAATAAACAGTTTTTGTGAGTGCTTGTTGTGGGAGCTTCTTAACTGCTTGACCAGCTAGAGCTGATGAGATCCCTTTAACAGCTGTTCCAGCCCCACTGACTCCTAACATCACACCAAGAAAAATGATTAATGAGTTTTTCCCTTCTTGGGTTAGCTTATCATCATTGTACATATCAGGATAACCATATAAATACATCAGTTTTTGAGCTAAATTAATCGACATGCCGTAAAACTGTAGAATATCAGCAGGTATTGAAGCAACTACTGCGACACCTCCAGGCAGTCCTGAAACGAAGGATGCAGCAGATGATTTCATTGTCGTATTGTTAATGGCTTTTTTAGCTATGGAAGCAATTTGTTTCTCATCAATAATTTCAATGGGGCCATTTTCAAGTATTTTTTCAATTTCTGGTTCCTCCTTGAATAATTGATATAGGAACTCTTTACGGTCTATTTTTAAGATGCGATTTGATAAGAGAGTAGTGACAAGTTCGTTTCCTCTGTTTATATCTTTGTTATCAATTTTATCTGACATGTCATCATTCCTTTTTGTTATTTGGTAATACAGGCAGGTGCTTATAATTGATGTTAAATTTATATTTAGTAAATATATAATAAGTTATAAATTAAAGCGTGTCCATAGAATAATGCACAAATAGAGCTCTTCAAGAATCCCCAGAGTGCTCTATTTGTGCATTCATTTAATTAAATTTTCGATGTATTCAAATCACCTATGGGTTGAGTGGCTCTCTGTTGATTTGATTCCCCAGCCCATTCAAAGGCTTTTTTAGAAATAAGAACAGCGATTATCTCGTTGATAAAAGCGGCTGCTGCAATTAATTGTACCTTGAATAATGGTGGCTGTTGTAGGGTCGAATAGAGCGATTTGTGAAGCTGCAATCCCAGTAAAGGCGAGTAAAAACCCTGAGTGGGGTAATAGTGTCAGACTAAGATGTTTCGCTACTGTATCGGGTAATTTTGTGACTTTCGCTCCAATATAAGCGCCGGAATATTTACCTAAAGCTCTTGATAAAATGAAAATAGCTGTAAAGGCTCCATCGCCTCATCAAAAATCACATAAATCCTTTAAATCTAAAGATTGAAGGATACTTTCGTAGAAATCATAATTAAATTGATCCAGCTTTGTTTTCAGTGCTCTGATTTCTTTCTTTAAGTGTAGGGGTGGATGAAAAACGGCGTTCGCAAATATATTACTAAATTCAGATTTTCGTTCAAAGAATTGTTGACGCAATGAAAAATATTTTTTAGTTGCTACTTCGATATTTTCAAAGGAAACTGACTCTTCATTAAGAAAAGTGATGAAGCTTTGAAACATTCAGCCACACAAGCTAAATATAGATCATGTTTGTTCTTTAAATAATGATAGATAATTCCTTTGGAAAAATTACTTTCTTTAGATATTGCGTTAAGTGAGGTCTCACTATAACGATGAAGGCCAAACTCAGTAATAGCACTTTGGATAATTTATTGATTTTTTAAATTACTTTGCTTTGTTCTGTTTAGTCGTGTCACCTCATTTCAATATTGACCGCGTGATCAACGTATCGTTTCTATCATATTTGACTATCTGGTCAAAAGACTGCTACTTAAGCTTTATTACATAAAAAAGCCATCTGTACTGACACTCTTGATCCAGAATGGGATTTAAGGTTCAGCGACAGGTGACAAGTATTCTATATTCTATTAAGCAGAAGCAAGTTGTTCAGTATCATGAAGATACGGTTTAAATTGGGTTTCATACATCAGTATATACATACCCCCATTTTGTAGAAGTTGCTGGTGTGTGCCTCTTTTGACTTCCTGTCCATTGTCTAAGACGAGTATTTTATCAGCATTGATAAATGTTGACAGGTGGAGAGCAATGACAAGGCTCGTTTTATTCTTAATTAATGAGCTTAGAGTGTCTTGGATTAAGCCTTCAGAGTTATTGAGTCAAGACTAGATGTTGCTTCCTCTAAGATGAGTATTTTTGGGTCTTTTAGAAATACCCTAGCAATTGAAAGCCTTTGTTTCTCTCCAACAGATAGTTTGATTTCATGATTACCGACTTTGGTGTCATAACCGTCGGGAAGACTTGTGATAAAGTCAGGGTTATTGTCTTCTTTACAGGCTTGGATGAGTTCTTCAGTGGCGTCACTTTTAGCGTAAAGGAGATTTTCCCGGATGGATACGTTGAATAAGTAGGTTTCTTGAGTAACCATTCCGATATTTTGTTTTAGGAAGTGTAAATCTAAATCTTGAATATTGTAATCACCCAGTTTAATTTCTCCTCCAATGACGTCATAGAGTCTTGGAATCAGATTAAAAAGGGTCGATTTACCTGCACCAGAAGAGCCAACGATTGCGAGAATTTCACTTTCATTTACTTGGGAACTAATAACATGAAGGAAAGGTGAATCTTCTTTGTAGTAAAATGAGACATTGTTAAAGCTCAGATTGGCTTTTATTTAGCTTGATGTGAGAGCGTTTGGTTTGTTATGGATGTCAATGGGCATATCTAAGTAGTTACATATACGGTTGAATAAAGTTCGCGAGCGGATAAATTCGATATGTATGTCTATAAGTTGCATTAAAAAGCGACAAGGAAGGTAATATTACCAACGGTTAAACCTCGGGAATGATTAATCAGAAGCAAGATGCCCCCCAGCTAGTATATAAACATGGGCCTGCTTCGATGAAGGTTTGTGCAACCATTCTAAACTATCGACCGACGGTTGTTTCTTTAACTTTAACTTGTGTGAGTTGTTTAACTACTGTCTGATAGCGTTGATACTCAATTTCTTCTTTAGTGAACAGTTTAACCAGTTGTTGACCACTCACGCTGAGCGTTTCATTTAATATTTCATTCGCTTCATCGTTTAAATCATGAGATTCATTGGTTAGTGCCCAGCATTTTTTACCGACTATTTTAACAGGAAAGACAATTAGGGGAACGATTAACATACTGATTGAAGAGAGTATCCAGTTTAGTTGGATTATCGCAATAAAAGAAGAAATTAAGACAGCTAAGTTGGAGGCGGCTTGGGTTAAAGTACCGGTGTCAATGCTTTGAACACCACTGATGTCACTGGTCATTCGGGTAATAATTTCACCTTATTTACCAGAAGCATAAAAGCCTTGCGATAGTTTTTGAAGGTGGCCGAAAATTTGATTACGCATGTCTTTACCGATGTTTTGAGATAGACAAGCGCCGAGGAAACTTTAGGTGAAACCGATTAAACCGGTTAAAAGTAGGACGATGAATGATGCGCCAATCAGGGTGATTAACTGGTTAAAGTCACCACCGATGAATCGACCATCGAAGATACGACCGGTTAAAATTGCAGGTAACATACCGAGTAATCCGGCTACTAGGATGATACCATCATGAGGAAAACTAGAAGTGTGAAGGGTTTTAGGTATAAGTATATTCTTTTGGGTATTTGTAAGGTGATTGTAGGTGGTTGTTCATTTTGTTAAGTTGTGACCTTACGAAGATGGACTTTAGGTGGTTAAAGGGTTCAATGATTTCTTCAAGGTAATAATCAGGTTTCATAGACTCACTCTTTCTTATATAGTTAAGGCATATAAGTAATTAACCCATGTTAACCATTAAAAACGTTATTATCTTTTGTCATTCATATGGAGACTTATTGGATATTATATTTTAAATGAGAGTTATTTGTAATTTATAATTTTTATATAATAAAAGGGTTGACAATTTTAATGAAGACGCATAGTATGTAAAACAATAGATTAATAAGCGACTGTGATGAAGAGAAGAGTAGCGAAACGACTTAACAAGTACAGAGAGCCTGGTTTGGTGAAAAAGGGCGGTTTAAGCGTGAGTGAAGATGAGCTTGGAGCAGTTTAAGAGGTTAATGCTTCTTAGACGGGAACACCCGATACAGTGTGCAGTATTTATTGATACTGATTGAGCTATTATTTGTGAAGATAATAGAAATTTGGGTGGTAACACGACTCTTCGTCCCTTTTGTTAGAGATATCTCTGACAAAAGGGACTTTTTTTATTCAAAAAAGTTGCAAGGTCTGGAAGAATAATAGCTTATGGGAGAGAATATAATGAAACATATCAAACGTGTATTTGGTATCGTATTAAGTATCTTATTAGTGAGTGGCCAATGGCTTTTACCAGCTGCTTCAGCTGAGGAAACAAAAGAGTTTGAAGGTGAAACGGTCATCGTCGGTGTTGTAAGTGATACAGGACTTGAACTATGGGAATATGTAGCAGAGAAAGCTTTGGAAGAGGAAGGAATTACTTTAGAACTGGTTCTGTTTAATGATTACAATCAACCAAACGTCGCACTGCAAAATGGCTCGCTTGATATGAGTGGTTTCCAAGGGCATCCGTTTATTAAATCTTGGAACGAAGATAATGCCGGCACGGTCTATGCGATTGCCAATACAATCTTAATGCCCTTAGGTCTATATTCTGAGAAACATACCTCTCCAGACGATATTCCAGAAGGCGGAAGCATTGCTTTACCAAACGATCCCTCAACGTTAGGACGGGCACTTTTAGCTTTAGAGATTGCTGGATTAATTGAAGTTGATGATGAAGTTGGAATTTACGCGGATGAGGAAGATATTACCGCGAACCCTAAGAATTTAGAAATGGTGCTTGTTGAACCAAACTTTGCGGCACTATCTTTACCAGATGTGGATGCAGCTTTAATTAATACAAATTTTGCCAATGATGCAGGATTATCCATTAATGACGCTATCTTCAATGATGCAGAAGATGTGGATAAAGTTAATCCAATGTACATCAATACCATTACAACTTTAGAAGAGAATAAAGATAACCCATTATACTTAAAAATAGCAGAAATTTACCAAACAGATGATGTTGAAGAGAAAATACATGAAGTATATAACGGTGAGACATATCCAATGTTCGATGTGCCCTTACCAGAAGTAGAAAACTAAGAACTAGAATATATAGAAGAGAAGGGGATTAATGTGACAAAACAACACGAAACAGCAATTTTAGCAGGTGGATGCTTCTGGTGTATGATTCAACCATTCGATCAATGGGATGGCGTTCATTCAGTAACTTCAGGTTATACAGGCGGGCATGTTGTGAATCCAACATATGAAGCAGTTAAAAGTGGAGAAACGGGACACACTGAAGCAGTTCAAATTGAATTTGATCCAAGTATCATTTCTTATGAGAAAATCTTAGATATTTATTGGAATATTAGTGATCCAACAGATGCGGGTGGACAGTTTATTGACCGTGGTTCATCCTATCGACCTGGTATCTTCTACTTAACAGAAGAACAAAAATTAAAGGCAGAAGCGTCTAAAGAAGCCTTAGAACAAAGCGGAGCCTATGATAGACCAATCGTTACAGAAATCACTCCTGCAGAGGTGTTTTATGAAGCAGAAACATATCACCAAGATTTCTATAAAAAAGACCCAGAACATTATAAAGCTTACCGAGCTGAGTCTGGTCGAGATAAAGCTAAAAGTTTAGTTAATTAAAGAAAAAATGTAAGTGTGTTGGAAAATAACCAATACACTTACATTTTTTTAATTATTACTTATTTAGCTCGTTTTACTTCAATACGATATCCATCTGGATCTGTTACGAAGAAGTAAGTTGGCGTGCCACCTGTAAGACCTCTTAAGTCACCAGTTTCATAAGTAGATGCTTTACATACTTCATGCATTTTTTCTAAGTCGCTGACAGTCACACCTAAATGACTGAAGCCGTCCCCAATATTATATGGTTCTGCATCATAATTATAAGTCAGTTCAATTTGTACAGATGATCCAGGAGAATTTAAGTAGATTAAATCAAACTTATTCTCAGGGAATTCTCTGCGACTAGCCACTTCAAAGTTAAATAGATTCGTATAAAAATCTAAAGTAGCGTCAATATCTCTAACACGTAGGCAAATCTCAACGAGTTCTTGGTTCATAATAATATCATCCTCCAATAGTTTCTTACTTTCATTCTAACATGAAAAGGATATATAGGCATTTGATTCAACCTACTGAATAACTAAGTTTGGAAGACGCTTACTATATATTCTATAATGAGCTTAACACGGATGAGGGGACGAATGTTTGAACTGGATGTATTCGAAATAATAATGCTAGCTACAAGTGCGCTCATCGTTGGTTTCTCAAAGGTTGGAATTCAAGGGGCAATAATACCAGCTGTCGCCATGATGGCATTAATTTTTGGGGGTAAAAATTCGTCAGGTATTATGTTGCCAATGGTGATTGTAGGCGATCTTATAGCAATCTTTAAGTATGGTAAGAAAGGAAACATAGCGGATGTACTTAAATTAATTCCAGCCAGTATCGTGGGTGTAGTTGTGGGTGCCATTGTTGGGAACTGGATCAATGATGCACAATTCAAATTCCTTATCGGCATCATTGTTATCCTCTGTATTATTCTTTTAATCGTTCGAGAATATCAACAAGAAGCAATAGTTTTGCCAGACAATCCCCTTATCAAAGGTGCTGTCGGTACTTTGAGTGGCTTTTCTTCAATGATTGGAAATGCAGCGGGTCCCATCTTTAATGTGTATATTTTAACTCAACAGCTTAAGAAGGAATCAATGATTGGTACAGTGGCTTGGTTCTTTTTTCTAGTTAATCTGATTAAATTGCCATTTCATATTTTTCTTTGGGGTACGATTAACAGCGATACAGTCAAGTTTACGGTGTTTTCAATTCCATTCATTGTTGTCGGTGCTTTAGTCGGAATTTGGCTCATTAAGCGTATCAATGATGTATGGTACCGCCGATTTATTATTATCGTAACTGTATTAACAGCATTGCGATTGATTTTATAGTTGATGATGCTATTTAAATACATAAATACAAAAAAGTGAAGTAAATTAAGGTGTGTCTATGTTTTATGGTCTATCGATGAATAAAGTAAAAATTATCAGTTACTCCCAACAGACACTTCTAGTCGTTCCGTCAAGATCTCAAGAAATATGTGAGCGATTGGTTTTAATGTGTGCATGTTATTAGTAATATAGCCGATTTCAATCGTTTCGGAAGAGACGAGTGGCCTTGCAATAATATCGCTCCCGTTCAAATCAGCATTGATAATACCTGAGCTAATCGTGTAGCCATTTAGGCCAATAGCTAGATTAAACAAAGTTGCTCGGTCACTCACTGTAATTGTTTTACGTGAAGCAAAGTCGGCCAATACTTCCTCCCAAAAATAAAAGGAATTGTGGTGCCCTTGATCGTAACTTAATTTTGGATAAGTATCTAAATCAGAGAGAGCTATCTTTTCATAATCGGCTAAGGGATGATCTTTATAAATAAATACATGTGGTTTAACAGAGATAAGTGGTGTGAAATGAATGTGTTTTTTTTCTAGTTCAGCGTTGATGACTTGACGGTTATAATGACTGCGATAGATAATACCAATTTCACTTTTCAAATTAGCTACGTCTTCAATGACTTCATAGGTTCGAAGTTCTTTCAATGTCGCTTGATAGTCATGGTCTTCGTATTGTTTCAGCAGACGGACGAATGCATCAACTACAAAAGCAAAATGCTGCCCTGCCACGCTAAAAATTTGTTGCGGTGCTTCATCGTCTTTATAACGGCGGTTCATCAAATTAATTTGCTCGCTAATTTGCCTTGCATATAATAGGAATTCTTCGCCTTCACTCGTAAGAGTCACACCTTTGGAACTACGGTGGAACAGCGTGATATTCATTTCCTTTTCCAACTCTTTAATCGCATGTGATAAGGACGGTTGGGAAAGATATAATTCATCAGCTGCTTTAGTAATTGAAGCCGTCTCCACAACCTTCAAGAAATAATCTATTTGCTTTAGATTCATTGAAACACCCCTTTTTTTATTTGGTCATAGTTAAATACTATGCTAAGCAAACTAAAATAGATATTACTAATAGCTCATCATGTATTCTATACTATTAGAAACAAATTAAAAAGGGGTAATATGAATGACAAAAACAGCTAACTCAACCAACCGATTCTTGACCGTAGGATCATTATTACGTCCTGAGTCATTATTAGATTATAAGACGAAAATCGAACAGCGTGATGATATTGCGTATCCATTTTACAATGATTTTGACGGCTATAAGAGAGAAGAAGATCAAGCCGTGGAAGCAGTTGTTGGCCAACAAATTGAACATGGCTTACCTGAAGTGACTGATGGCGAATATTCAAAATCTATGTGGCACCTTGATTTTGTGTGGGGTTTAAATGGTATTAAACGCTACATTGCGGATAATGGGTACTTCTTCCGTGATCTGGATCAAGAGAGCAGTTATGAAACTCGTAAGGATATCGGCATCACAATTGAATCGCCTTTACATGGTCATAATCATACATTCATCGACCACTTTAATCGCTTAAAAGAAGTATCACCCCAAGGTGCAACGTTAAAGCAATGTATTCCATCTCCGTCACATATTTTTGGAGAACTTAGCTTGTCAGAGGAAATCGGAGGGAAAGTTTATCAGACGGCAGAAGAATTCAAAAAGGATTTAAGTCAAGCTTACAAAGATTTCTTAAAGGAATTCGCTGAAGCAGGTGGAACGATTATCCAATTTGATGACTGCTTATGGGAGTTATTTGCTGAAGATAACCCACATAGTCCTTTTAGTGGTACTGACTTTGATCACTCATCAATCTCAGGCTTAGCCCAAGAATTCATTGATTTGAATAATGATGTCATTGCCTATGCTCATTCACTGGGTCTAAAAGTCTATACGCATAATTGCCGTGGTAACTATGATTCACGTAATATGGGTGGTGGAAGTTACGAGAAAATCGCGCATTTATTCTTAGAAAAACAAAACTATGACCGTTTCTACTTAGAGTGGGATGATGAGCGTGCCGGAGACTTAAGTGCGTTAAGCGTCTTTAAAAACAAGCCTGACACAGAAGTAGTCTTAGGATTCTTATCAAGTAAGTCGGCAAAATTAGATGATGAAGCTGCAGTGTATGAACAATTAGAAAAAGCTACTCAGTATGTTTCAAAAGATAATCTGTACTTATCTCATCAATGTGGCTTCGCGTCATGTGATGGAGGGAATGAATTATCTCAGGAACAGCAATGGGATAAAATCAAGCAAGGTCAAGCCATTGCTTACCGATTCTGGGGAGAGTAAGTAAAAAAGAGCGATAAACTATGTCAACTGATCAGGTAGCAAAGCTTTCTTTATTTGGTCGTTGATTGTGAGAGTACATTTATGGAATAGTTTTACTATTCTGTAGATGTGCTCTTTTTCTGTATATTGGATGCAATCTATTCACCAAGGAGGCAGGCAACTAAAGAAACAGGGATCCAATATACTTTTGCTGAATAAGAAACATCCCAAGGAGATCCTTTCGATTGTTTAGAAGAAAGCTATAATTATTTAAAAGCTCACGGATTTAATTAAAGGAGTATTTCGATGAATCAAAACAAAGTAATACAGACCTCTGAAAAAGCGGAAACAATATTTCGACAGATTGATGATAATACAAAATTAGGTGACTTACGAAAAATTGTAAAAGAAATAAAAGTTGATCATGAACTGGCGATGGAACTTTGGTCGAGTGGTAAGTTTTTACCAAGGCTTTTATCAATCTTAATTATGGACAAAAAACTACTTTCAGAAGAAGTATTAGATGAACTTGTTGATGATATGCAAATTCATACATATGATGAAAGTAACAATCTAATGGATTGGTTGTTAGCTAATCAGCTCACAAAGAATAAGAAATTAACGACACTCATGGAGTCGTGGGAGGATAGTCCATACGCACTTCAAAGGCGGACTTACTGGTATCATCAAGGGCGATTAAGATGGACTGGGAAAACACCACCAAATAATACATCAGACTTGGTAACTGCAATTGAAGCTAAAATTAGTCAAGAGCAACCAGAAGTTCAGTGGGCTATGAACTTTACAGCAGGCTGGATTGGGGTTTATGAGGAACAGTACCGTAAACGTTGCGTTATAATTGGTGAAGATACAGGCCTGTACAAAGATGAGAAAGTTTCGAAAGGGTGTACGCCGAATTATTTACCAGAATTTATTATGATTGAATCAAATAAACGAGATTTGTAAAAGCGATATTTAACTTCATTCTCACTTCCATAATATCTACTTGAGACGATAATTTATTAATTATAAAACAAAGTAAGTTATCAATATAATATTGAAATTATAATGTTTAGTTTAGGATGGAGTGAATGGTATATTGTAAGTGAATAACAAACTTGAAGGAGTAGTTTAATGACGTCAAAGGGTCTTGATCTAAATGCAAGATCGGTTTGACTCAAGTTAACGTCTACAAAAAATAGCGAGGCATATGTGCCTCGCTATTTTTCTATTTACTTCGCATTAGATGCTTCTAAAACTAAGACGGTATCCTGATCAAGAATAGTTGTATCCCCATTTGGAACAATCAACTCATTATCGCCTCTTAAAACTAAGACGATCAAGGAGTCACGTTCTAAGCGAATATTTTTAATCTGTTTATTAACCCAATTGTGGTGGCTGTTGATTCGAAATTCTAGTAAGTCCGTTCCGACCACATCGAAGTAAGAACGTCCAGCTAAGACAATGACATCGCCAACTTTAAGTTGCATATCGCCGTTCGGGACAATCGTTTCGCCGTGACGAAGGACTTTTGCGATAATAAAATCAAAAGCCAGTGTGATATCTCGAATATAAGTATTCACTAAGTCACTGTCTGCTTTTATCTTAGTAGCTAAAAAGCCGACGTCACTCTTATCTTGTAACGAGTTGAAGTTACGTAAAGACGCATCTTCAGGATCAACCATATCCATTTTCTTAGATAAGGTTGGTAAATAACCTCCTTGAATGAGCGATGATAATAGACAAATATCAAAGACAATATGATAGAGGTCGTTCAAGAATGGTGTGTCAGAATTGACCACACTAATGGCGAACGCAATTGCCGCAGCTCCTCGTAGTCCGGCAAAGGCAATAACAGGCAGTTGGTTTTTATTCAACTTAAAGGGCGCCATTAAACCATAAACCGAGGCAGGACGCGCAATAAATGTCATAAATAACATAATCACTAAGGCAATCGGCAACATCGCAATAATCGAACTTGGATCAGATAAAAGACCAAGTAAGAAGAATAGGCCAATTTGCGCTAAGTTTGTAAAGCTATCAAAAAAGAAGACAACTTCACGCTTACCAACGAATTCTTTATTACCAATATAAATACCAAAGATATAAACCGCTAAGTAGCCGTTACCACCAATTTGGTTTGTAAATTCATAAGTGAATAAAGCAGCGGCAGCTAACAGAATGACTTCCATATTTTCTCGAGTATTTAAGTAGTCGAGAATACGGATGAATACCCACCCTAAAGCAAAGCCGAGTAATAAACCAATCCCAACTTGTAAGATAATTAAGACAGGAACATTGACGTTTTTCCCTTGAAGTAGCGTCGAGAATAGTACGACCATCGTATAAGCCGTCGGGTCATTCGATCCTGATTCTAACTCTAGTAATGAGTCTGTATTGTATCTTAATTTTAAGCGTCGAGAGACGAGAACGTCCGATACACTGGCATAATCGGTCGAACCAATAATGGAACCGAGTAACATAGCCTCAAGTAAAGAAAAATCAAAGACTAAATAAACGAAGAGTCCGGTGATCAATGCGGTTAGAACCGTTCCGAGGAAACTTAAAGTAATAGCTTCTTTTGCAACTGGCTTTGACATCTTCCATTTTGTACCAAATCCTCCATAGAAAATAATGAACATCAGAGCTATGGAAGATACTTGATTGGAAAAATTATAATTCGTAAAATCTGCGCCAAAAAAATTAAAGGAAACACCTAAGAGCATGAACAGAAGTAATTGTGGTATCTTTAAATCACTTGAAATGCGCATAGCAATCAAGGCCATGATAAGCACAAGTGAAATGATTAATATATAAATTGTAATCTCTCCTTATTATTATTGCTTAAGACTATTATAGCACAGTTAGGTAGAGACCTTAGTGAAATTACCTATAAAATTAGCGGGAATAGTTTCTAAGCGAATACTTGGGAAAAGCTCAGTAAAAGTAGTATGATGAAGCTACGAATAAACTATATAAGGAGTGTTACGATGACGTCATATGAATTACCAAAAGTGTGGAAATGGGAAGACGAAAATTCGAATTTAGGGGGTAATCGCCCAACTGCAGGGAGTCGTTTCGAACAAACATTGCCTGTAGGAGAAGCGCCATTCCAACTCTATTCACTAGGAACACCAAATGGAATTAAAGCAACCATTATGTTTGAAGAGTTAAAAGAATTAGGTGTGGATGTTGATTATGATGTGTATTTAATAAATATCGGCGACGGTGACCAATTTGGTTCAGATTTCGTCGAAATCAATCCAAACTCTAAGATTCCAGCCTTGGTTGATCAAAGCCAAGAGCCACGATTAGAAATCTTTGAATCAGGTTCGATTTTACTTTACTTAGCAGAGAAATTTAATAAATTAATTCCAACAGATATTCATGGGCGCACTGAGACGATGAACTGGCTATTCTGGCAAATTGGTGCAGGACCTTATGTTGGTGGAGGATTTGGACACTTCTTTGCCTATGCACCAGAACCAATGAAATACCCGATTGATCGCTTCACAATGGAAACAAAGCGCCAATTAGACTTATTAAATAAGACTTTAGGGAAACGACCATATATTGCAGGAGACGAATATACCATTGCGGATATCGTAAACTGGTCGTGGTATGGCCGTCTTGCTCTAGGGGATTTATACGAAGGTTCAGCAGAATTCTTAGATATCCAATCATATCCAAAGGTATTAGAATGGGCTCGCCGCATTGCAGAGCGTCCAGCTGTGAAGAAAGGTTTAGAAGTCGAATACAAACCAATCAAAGACTAAGTTAATAAGTAATTAGTTGCTCTTTCTGAAGTACAAGCTTTGGCTTCTTTAGAAGGAGCTTTTTGCATTAAAAATGTTGAATAGGAGAATGAGATATGGAAGAGACACATAGTTTTGGACCGGTCGTCAATCAAAGAACACGCATCCTCATTTTGGGTAGCCACCCGGGTGTGCTGTCTTTACGAAAGCAGCAATACTACGGTAACCCCGGGAATGCCTTTTGGCGGGTTGTTTTTAACGCCTTAGAAGTTCCAGACCCCGTGGATTACCAAGAACGCTTAGATACCTTACAAGCCCACGGCATCGGTCTTTGGGAAGTGTATGCGACTGTGCAAAGGGAGGGGAGTTTAGATCATAAGATAAAGAATCCGACCTTAAATGATTTTGAAATCGTGTTAAAGGGTATACCAATCAAACTCATTATTGCGAATGGGAAAACAGCCTATAAAGAAATTATTAAACAACCAGTCTTTCAATCCTATGACGTTGTCAGCGCCTTATCTACAAGTGGTTTGAATAACGGCCGTGAAAAAGAACGCATGGAACAATGGACTCAAGCCATTCGCTCAGTGTTAAATTAAGTAAAAGTCTTTAAGGATGTTTTTTAAAGGCGATGTGTTATACTAACGCAACCTACCTGGTGAAGAGTCATTATAGAAAAGAGGTCATAAAGATGAGCCAGAAAATATTTTTTATAAATGGTTTCGGAGGCGGTCGAGAAGATTCATTGGAGTTACGAGAGTCATTGGAAGAAAAAGGCTATGAATTTACTTATCTAGATTTACCGGGACAGTTCGGTGCGAAAGATGTCACGATTGATGATTTTGAAGAGTTACTAGCTTATTTTGAGGGGTATTTTCCAGATGAAGAGATCATCTTGATGGGGCATTCTATCGGGGCCGAAATCGCTGCTTACTTATCTACCCGCCTAACACAAATTGAACGAGTGATTATGTTGGATGGGGGAATCCTGACGAATGAAGATGTTGGTAAAACGCTGGCTGAATCTATGGAAGAAACTAAAGAAGTACTAAGTCAAATAGGTGGCGACGAGTTATCTGAGGAAGGCTTGTTGGAACTAATGAAATTAAATGATGCGATGAAATTAACGATTATCCGACCGGATTACAAAACTCCGACCTTATTGCTATTAAGTGATTTCAAAGAGGAGTTACCGATTAAAATGCAAAGACTGGAAGAGAGACAAAACTCTTATGTCGATTATAAAGTTATACAAAAAGCTAGCCACAATCTCTATGCAGATCAACCTGACCTGACGGTCAAATTGATTGCTGAATGGCTAGCAAATGCGCGTATTTAATTGGAGTATGCGGAAGGATTTAATAATGGGGCCACGTTGATTGAAATGGCACCACTCCCGCCATGAGTTCCTAGAACGGGCGTAATAAAGCCAATTCGAATGGGTAAATCAGGGTAAGCGGATTGAATGCGGTCGCGCATGACTTGGGCATCTTCTTCAGCCCCAGTATGGCCAACCGCGACATATGCGTGTTTTGGATATTGTTGAATGTGTGTATCCGCAATCTCAAACAAGCGGTCATGAGCCTTTTTCTTCGTCCGGATTTTTTCCGGAACATATACTTGCCCATCGTGTTCTGCACCCATTGTAATGATGGGCTTAATATTGAGGGCATTGCCAAGAAACCCACTTAATGAGCTAACGCGACCACCTTTCACTAAGTTATCCAGTTTTGCTGGAGTGAAGTAAAAGGCTGATTGTTCAAGCAAATGCTTGATACGAGTAACAATGTCATTTGGTTCAAATTGACGTTGAATGAGTTCAACTAAATTAAGTACCATCGCCTCCATCACAAAAGAAGTCAACTGTGCGTCAATTAAATGAATGTCTAATTGATCGCTGAATTCTCTGGAAGTCGTTTGAATTGATTGAAAGGTTCCACTTATTTTCTCAGAGAGTAAAACACCAAAGACCGTGTCATAACCATCTTGAACGAGTTGCTCAAATAAATCATAAATTTGTTTCGTATCGGGTTGAGAAGTTTTGGGCAGGTTTTTCTCAGTGTCCATTCTATCGTAAAAATCTTTCGTTAAAGACTCATCGGGCGAGTCAATATACACAGTCCCATCTTCAAATATGGTACTAAGATATATTTGGTAAATATTCGAGAGCGTCGCTGTTTCTTCAGTTAAGCCTGCAGTACTATCCACAATAATGGCAGCTTTCATTCTCCTCATCCTTTCTTAAATATAATATTATAATGAATTAATATCATCCTTTAATTAATCTTAAGTATATAGTGAATAAAAGCCAAATGAAAGGCCTCAGACAGCAAAAAACAGTTCGCGTTGGACAGGCGAACTGTTTTTTGTTTGAATTTTTAGAATTCTAAAGCAAGTAAATCATCTAGAGTTGTTTCTTCGCCTTCGGCTTCGTTATAACCGTCAACGTCAAAGCCAGCTAAGTTTAAATATTCTTTCATAAAGATACTATAACCAGTTTTGTCCGAAGTGAAATTATCTTCATTAATCGTGTGAATTAATGTTTCAGCTTCTTTTTGAACTTCTGGATCTAACTCCCAACTATCTGGACGTAGGCGTCCTTTGTCATCATACTCTGCATTATTACCATATAACATATCACGGTAAATACGGTCTTGGTGCATAATTGGCGTTTCATGCGTTCCGTTATCAGCCATGATGCGATAAAGCCCCATGCAATACACTGGGAAGAATGGTATCACTGAACTGGCTTTGGTTGTTACAGCCGTCGCAACCACAATCGTCGCTTTTCCATTAATATCAGTTAATAATTCATTAATATTATCTGCTTTGACTTCACAGTCTGCTTTCGCTTGACCTAACGTTCCGTCACCATAGTAAGGACGGTTTAGATCAGAACCTAAGTATGAGTAATTTACTGTTAAAACATCTTCTTCTAGGACACCTGCTTCTTTTAAAGCTTCCATCCATAATTGCCAATCTTCGCCCCCCATCACTTTGACTGTATCGGCAATTTCTTCTTCTGTCGCAGGTTCTAAGACGTGCTCAAAGAACTCTTGTTTTTGAATATTTACATTCGGTCCGACAACTGTTTGGTCAATCGATTTAATCACTGAATTAAAGCGTTCGCCGGTATCAGGATCTGTGCGGACACTTGACGCAAGACTGTATACAACCAGATCAACTTTACCACCAAATTCTTCTTTGATGTATTTAATAACATCTTGCTTCGTTTCGTGACTGAAAGCATCTTGGACGAAGTTTTTCGCGATTAAGCCTTCGGCTTCTGCAGCTTGTTTAAAGTAGATATTGTTATACCAACCTGCTGTCCCTAAGTTTTTTTCTGATTTAGGACCTTTTTCAAATGATACACCAATCGTATCCGCATTCGCACCGAAAGCGAGACTAATACGTGTCGCTAAGCCGTAACTTGAAGACGCACCAATGATTAAGACTTTTTTAGGGCCTTCATAAGCACCTTGTTCTTTAACAAAGTCAATTTGATTATTCACTTCTTGTTTACACCCAATTGGGTTAACACCAAATGACACATTTCCACGCATTTTATGTTCGAATTTGATAGTAATGACCTCCAATGATTAATTAAGTATCTCTAATATACTAAAATTTCACCTAATTTGATAGTTATAACCGAACTGTGGCGAATTATTTTAAAGGAATCTTAGGATTTGAATTTGGACAATGAGTTCATTGGTCCGATATGGTAATATAATGTTAAATAGATAAAGAGGTGAAGGAATTGACGACATTAAATGACATTGCGAAGCGTGCGGGTGTGGCAAAAAGCACGGTATCCCGGTATTTAAATAATGGATCTGTGAGTGATAAGACACGTGAAAAAATCCAAGCCATCATCGAAGAAACAGGTTATGTGCCGAATCAATTTGCCCAAAGTTTAAAAGCCCAGCACTCAAATATGATTGGTGTGGTTCTGCCAAGATTCGATTCCCCATCGACAAATCAAGTGTTAAAAGGGATCGATGACGTTGCGCATGAAAAAGGCTACCAGTTAATGTTAACCAATTCCAACTTGAGTATTGAACGTGAGAAAGAGAATATCTCTTTATTAAAAAGACAAAAAGTCGGCGGCATCATTCTCATCGCGAGTAAGATGGATGAGGACTTAAAGAAACAAGTAACTCAATTAAGCATTCCCACCCTCATTTTAGGCCAAAAAATTGAGGGTGTTCCAAGTCTTGTCCATCAAGATTATGAAGCTGGCAGATTGATTGCTGAACATGCCTTGGAATTAGGGCATACAAAAATATTATACGTCGGCGTCACAGAAGAGGACAATGCGGTGGGGGTTTTGAGACGAAATGGGTTTATGGATACAGTAAAAGAAGCAGGTTTTGAAGCAGCATTCCATGAGACGAGTTTCTCAAGAAAAGAAGCTTATCAACAAGCTTTAGACTATTTACCAACGACTGAGGCAACTTATATCGCGGCTGCAACGGATCATATAGCGATCGGAATATTGAATGCAGCCAACGAATTAAATCTATCTGTTCCAGATGATTTTTCTTTATCCGGTTTTGGGGGATATAGCGAATCTGATTATACATTTCCAAGTATTACGACCATCGATTACCCATTTTATGGCTTAGGGATTAAAGCGTTGAATCGGATCGAACAAATGATGAAAGAGGATCCAGTTAGCTTACTGGAGACGATGCCCAATCAATTAAATGTAAAACAATCCACTAAAAAAATAAAATAACAAAAAATGCTTGCAATTTGCAAGCGTTTGCTTTACTATTTAATGGAACCGGTTCCGTTTTCAAGTTTTGTAATTATCTGGAGGGATAAACATGGGGAAATATGATAAATCAATTGAACAGTTGTTGGATGTCATTGGTGGTAAAGAGAATATAAAAAACTATGAGCACTGTGCTACGCGCTTGCGTGTTGTGCTTAAAGACGATAGTAAGTTAGATAAAGAGAAAGCAGATAATATTGAAGAGAGTAAAGGTTATTTCTTCTCAACAGGGCAACATCAGTTTATTTTTGGTACAGGAAAAGTCAATGAAGTCACTAAAGAATTAGATGAATATTTAGGAAAAACAAGTTCAGATGATGATGGGTCGATGAAAGATGATATTTATGCAAACTTAAATCCTGTTCAAAAAGTTGTTCGAATTTTAGCAGATATTTTAGTGCCTTTAATTCCAGCGCTAGTAACGACAGGGCTATTAATGGGTCTGCGTGGTTTACTAGTTGAACTTGGTCTAGAGATGACTGAAGATGTTGCAGGACTCTTTGCGATGCTAACAGATACGGCTTTTGCATTCTTACCAGTGTTAATTGCCTACAGTGCAACGCGTAAATTTGGTGGGAATCCGTTGTTGGGTATTGTTGTTGGGTTGATGATGGTAGCACCACAATTACGGTTCTTTGTCAAATCGTGTTGGTCAGAGATTTCCGAGGTAGAAAGCTTAAATGCTTTCTACCTTTTTTTATGCGACTTTAGTATTTAATTGTTTGTTGATCACTTTTTCTTCTTCAAAAGTTAAGG
>NZ_JBGQQZ010000036.1:0-25009 GCF_045528575.1 Ruoffia sp. FAM 24228 | reverse complement strand
AAGGTTCATTTAGTTAAAATCTACTTCGAGAACGCACTATTTTGTAGAAAAATTTCCAATTTTTCCAAGAACGATTAATTTATTCAAGAAACCAGCTTAAATTATAGAGGTATGAATTATTCAGGATCATATATAAATGAAAAGATTTATAAACCAAATGGCATTGCGATTTCATCAATCCAAGAAGAGAAACAAAATGCTAAGTACGGAGCAGGTGTCTTTAAAGTATCATCAACATCAGTCCGTTTTAGAGTCGCAAATATTACACCAACAAAAGTAGGACAATTTGTTGCCATTTGGGAAAAAGATGATAATAATAAAAACCAACCTTATAAATACTCAGCGGCACCTGATTTATTAGTTGTTACGGTATTTAAAAGTGATAATGAATTTGGCCAATTCATTTTACCAAAAGAAGAGCTTTTCAGACAAAGCATCCTCATTTCAAGCTCTACAAAAGGGAAAATGGCATTAAGAGTTTACCCTAGTTGGGATATACCGACTAGCAATCAAGCGACAAAAACACAGGAATGGCAGCTACCTTATTTCGTTGATATGAGCGACCCAGGTAAATTAGATATTGAAAAATTGATGAGACTGTATTCCGTTTAAATAAAAAGTTGTTACTTGACAATTTATCAGGTAAAATGATTCATTGTGAAAATAGACAGAGGTCAGTGGCGTCACGAGATGAGTTCTGCGAATGAAACAACAAACTATAAACCCTTAATATAAACAGAGTGTGTAGAAGAAAAGATGAAGGCGGTGGAAGAATGAATTCAAAAGAGAAAATGTTAGAGATTATTAAAAAGAAACAGGTTGGTGGCGGAAGATCTAAAAAAATGGCCGAGCCAAAAAATAATATAAAAAACATGCGTAAAGGGCCAAAGATATTTAATAAGTAAGCTAAATATCCCTGTCACGTGCAGAAAGATACCTCTTATAGATTAGGAAGGTATTTTTTTATGCGAAAAATGACGTGAAGTTGAGGGTGGAAAAGAAATAACCTAAACCATTATTGAATATGCTACAATAAAGTTGAATGAAATGATAGCGGTTTCTAGGAGGAAGTATGAATGGGAGAACATGAAGTGATTGAGCAAGATAAAAGCAAATTTATAGACTCATTAACAGTTCACTTGAGCAAGTTAAGTCGAAAGATGTTGAAAATTGATACACGAGAAGAAGTATTAAAGTATATAACGGATTCATTCTTGAATGTTTTCAATTGCGATGTTGTCGCAATTGGAATAATCGAAGGAGATCAATTAGTAATGAACTCGAGTGGAGAAGAATCTTCTAAGCTCGATGTATTATTTCCATTTCCAGCTAAAGATATTAATCCATTATTATTAGAAGGAAGTATGACAAAAGAAAATGATTTATTAGCACACGACTCGGTATTAAGAAATTATTTTGACGACAACAATTTTTCAACGTGGTTTACAATGCCAATCTCAGATGAAGATATAGCTCACGGTCTCGTTATTGTAGGATACCAAGAAGATACGATACTATATGATGAGATGCGAAGTCATTTTGATGAATTAGGTGAGTATGTAGCGATTGTATTAGATTTGATTAATCGAAACAAACATAAAAGAAAATCAATGTTTGATATGCACCTAATAGCTAATCAAAAGGATCATGATACAACAGTGGATGAACTTGTATCGATTGTTACAGGATTTAGTGGAAGGGAATCACAGTCAAATTCTGCAGCTATTTATCTCTTTAATGAAGAAAAGAACAGTTTAATTATGCAACCAGCAACTTATGGATATGTAAAGAAAGATAGTATTATCGAATTAACCGAAGATAATTTATTGAATACATACTTTCCAAACGTAGAGCGAGTGGGTCACCATTCAATAACGGTTCCTTTAACCGTAGATATGGAATTAATTGGCGTTTTATATGCTGAGAAAGACTCAGAGCACATCTATACTGGCTATGATTTAGATCAATTAGAAATATTTGGAAATTACTTTTCAGTTAACTATGAAAATATGCAACTGATTAATAAAGAGAAAGAACAGAAGAAAGCATTAGAGAATATGCTTAAGGTTCAACAAGAAATGATGAAATTTACAATAAAATCAGATGGCTTTACAGAAATGAATGAGAAGTTAGGGGAACTACTTAATAGTAGTATCATCTTATATGATCGCTTTTTCAATGTGATAGATTTTTACTTACACGATGATGATGTATTTTCAAAGCAAGAAGTTAAAGAAGCTGGAATGTACGCTAGAAAGAATCGCACATTAAAACAAGTGACGTTTGATTTTGTTATTAATGAAGATTATATTTTTGATGGTATGCCAATATCTGATGGTAAAGAAATACATGCTTATATTGGAATTGCTTTGCCAGATAATTTTGACATGGAACTCCTAGCCTTGACTATTAATATGATTAAAAACGTATATTCATTACAATTTACAAAACAAAAAATTGCAATCAATGCTCAAGAACAAATAAAAGGATCATTTGTAGAGCGTTTGTTGTACAAATCTATTGAGGATGTACAGGACATTTTAGAATATGCCAATTTATTTAACTGGGATTTGTATATGCCTCATAGAATTTCAATCTTAAGAATAAGCTTACCAGAGTATTCAGCTCAGAATATCATTGAAGAAAAGGCAAAAACCAATAAACATATTGATCTTATGCGTGTATTGATTACAAATTATAATAGTAAGGTCATTACAGCAGTTATCGAGGATCAATTAGTGATTTTTACGCCCGTAACTAAAGTAATTTCGAAAAACTACTGGGAGAATCAATACAATTACTTGAAGCGTTCTATAGAAGAAAATGGATATGCGATAGACTTTGTCATTGGAATCGGTGGGGTTGCTGAAATACCAAGTCAATATTATGAAAATTATCAAAAAGCCCAACAAGTGACGAATATTTTACTAAAATCTGAATTTGAACAACCATATGCTTTTTTTGACCAAATGGGATCTTACACAATACTTAATTGGGTCAAGGAGAATCCAGCGTCTGAGTTGTTTGTTAATAATTATCTAAAAAAGTTATATGAATTATCAGATAATCAACAAGTTGATTTGTTCGACACATTGAAAGTCTTTTTAGCGAATAATGGTAATGTGAGTGCGACAGCTAGTGAATTATACATTCATAGGAGTTCGTTAAATTACCGCCTAGAAAAGATTCAAGGAATTTTAGATCTTGAACTTGATAATTTCGATGAACGATTTAATCTTGTCTTAGCATATAAATTATATGAACTTCATGGAAATGATATTTTTAAATAAGATGATTATAGAATAAGCTTTGCTTTAATAGCGAAGCTTTTTTGTATCTCTTTGACCTTTTTGAAAACGTTTTCCTACAAAGTGTTCAAAAATCAAAATTTTTTTCCGCATAACCTACAATGATACCGCTTTCAGTTAAAGGTATTATATGAGTATAAATAAGATAACCGATATGAAAGGCGGAAGAAAAATGGCAAATATTAAAACAATTGGAGTGGTTGGAGCAGGAGCAATGGGAGCAGGAATTGCGAATGTGATGGCTACTAATGGCTATAAAGTAATCTTAAGAGATATAAAAGAAGAGTACGTACAAACTGGTTTAGATCGAATTAGCAAATTCATGGATAACAGTATTAAGCGAGGTAAGTTAACAGAAGAAGGTAAGCAAGAGGTTCTAAATCGAATTACAGCAACAACTTCACTACAAGATATGAAAGATGTTGATTTAGTTATTGAGGTTGTTATTGAAGATATGGATATCAAACAACAAGTATTTAAAGAGTTGGATGAGATTGTTCGTGAAGATGTTGTATTAGCAACAAATACTTCATCAATGTCAATTACTGAGATTGCTTCAGTAGTTAAAAATCCATCACGTGTTGCAGGAATGCACTTCTTTAATCCAGCACAAATTATGAAGTTAGTTGAAGTTATTCGTGGATTAGAGACATCAGATGAAACAGTCGAAACGTTACGCCAAGTAGCTGAAAGTGCTAAAAAAGAAGTTGTAGAAGTGAAAAAAGACGTACCCGGATTTATTGTGAATCGTATCATGATTCCACAATTTATTGAAGCGATTAAAGTCTTAGAAGAAGGTATTGCATCAAAAGAAGATATTGATAAAGCAATGCGTTACGGATTAAACCATCCAATGGGTGCATTTGAGTTACAAGATTATGCAGGTGTAGATATCGGATACTTTGTGATGGAGTACTTCCAAAAAGAGTTTGCTGACAACCGTTGGGCTCCACCTTTATTAATGAAAAACATGATGCGTGCAGGGCGAAATGGTAAGAAAGCTGGTAAAGGATTCTACGACTACGAATAATTTAAATCGAATCAAGTTCAAAAAAATGTTTAAAGTAATAAAACATTAAAGGAGAATTTAAATGGCAAAAAAAAGTAAAGTGATTTCTTATTTAGAGGCAGCCAAGTTAGTTAATGATGGGGATTTATTAGCTACAGCAACCTTTGGACTCGGAGGATTACCAGAACAATTATTAGTAGGAGTTAAAGAACGTTACGAACAAGAGCAACATCCTAAAAATATTACGTTTATGTGGTCATGTGGAATTGGTAATAATACACCTGGAAGAGGTGCAGACCACCTATTAGCAGATGGTTTATTAAAACGTATCATTGCAGGACATGTTGGATCATCTCCAAACACAGTAAAAGCAATTGTAGACAATAAACTTGAAGCATACTTATTCCCTCAAGGAGTATTCACTCAATTATATAGATCAATCGCTGGTGGGAAACCCTTCTTAACAAAAGTTGGATTAAAGACATTCGTGGATCCGCGTTTAGAAGGTGCTAAATCAACACCAAAGACGACTGAAGAGCTAGTTCGATTAGTTGAATTCGATGGAGAAGAGTGGCTAAAATATCCAGATTTCGATATTGACGTTGCATTCATCCGTGGTACATACGCTGATGAGAACGGGAACTTAAACGTACAAGACGAGACATGTAAATTAGAGCAACTTGAGTTAGCTATGGCGACTAAAAAAAAGGGCGGTATAGTTATTGCTCAAGTTAAAAAAGTCGTTGAAAATGGTCAACTTCATGCTAAAGAAATTCTTGTTCCAGGTGGTTTAATTGATTATATCGTTGAATCTGAACCAGAATATCACTACCAAACAATGGGTACGTATTTTAATCCAGAGTTCTCAAACGATGTAAAAGTACCATTAGGATCTGAGAAACCATTACCGTTAACGACACGTAAGATTATCGGACGTCGTGCAGCAATGGAATTGTCACCGGATTCATTAATCAACCTAGGTATTGGAACACCAGATATGGTCGCCTCTGTAGCATCTGAAGAGGGAGTAGCAGATGAGTATACAGTTACTTTAGAGATGGGATTATGGGGTGGTAAGCCAAATAGTGGCTTAGACTTCGGGGGTTCACGCAACGCTGAAGCATCAATACCAATGGCAAACCAGTTTGATTTCTATGATGGTAACGGTCTGGATTTATCAGTTTTAGGTATTGGTGAGATTGATGCAGAAGGAAATAATAACGTAACAAAATTTGGACCTAAAGTACCTGGCCCAGGTGGTTTCATTAACATTTCGCAAAATACGCATCATTTAGTTTTCGTTGGAACATTTACAATTGGTGGAAAAGCTCACATTGAAGACGGAAAATTAGTTATTACTGATCAAGGTAAAGGACCGAAATTTGTTAATAAGGTTGAGCAAGTCAGTTTCTCAGGTAAGTACGCTACCGAAAATGGACAAAAACTTCTATATGTAACAGAGCGAGCAGTTTTTGATTTGCATGATGGAAGAATCAGATTAATTGAATACGCACCAGGTGTAGATGTTCAGAAAGACATTTTAGATTACATGGAATTTGAACCTTTAATTTCAGAAGACTTAAAAGAAATGAACCCAGATATTTTCCAAGAAAATTGGGGCGGTTTAAAAGACATTATTAAAGAAAATAGTTTGAAGGCATAATACATATTCAAGATACAAAGCACAAAAAATTAGGAGGACTTACAAATGGTTAAAGAGTCAAGAGCAGATAAGGATTTTCAAGAAGAAAAGTTTTTCTATTCAGATTTATATAACTATTCATCAAAATTAACAGAGGGTGAAAAAGAAGTTTTAGCTGAATTAGAAGAAGTATTAAAAAATGACTTACACCCTGTATTAGCAAAGCATTGGCATGATGCGACGTTCCCATTAGAAGAAGTACAGAAAATTTTAGACTTAAATTTAATGGACGATCCTCGTCTATTAGAAGGCCGCGAAGATGGTTATATTTCTCAATTATTCCGTGGATTCCGTTCGTATACCATTGCAAAAACTGACCCAGTTTTAGGAACGTTCTATACACAAAATGGTGGATTATACCATGAATGTGTTCGTTTAGGTGGTAGTGAAGAACAGGTAGCAGAATTAATGCCAGGTGTCCGCTCTTTTGATAACTGGGGAGCATTATGTATGACAGAGCCAGATCACGGATCAGACGTAGCTGGAGGAATGGCAACAACTGCAACACGTGACGGTGATACGTGGACACTAAACGGTCACAAAAAGTGGGTTGGAGGCGCATCAATTGCTGATATGTTAGCAATATTTGCACGTGATACTGAAGATGGTCAAGTTAAAATGTTCTATATTCCACGAGAAACAGAAGGAGTAGAGACCTTTGTTACACCAGAGAAAGCATTTTTCCGTTCGATGCCAAATGCGGAGATTATTATGAAAGATGTAAAAGTACCTGAGTCTCAACGTGCTCAAAAGGTTAACTCATGGAAAGACGTTGCTAAAATCCTTCGTAATACACGCTCAGACGTAGCATGGTTACTAGCTGGAGCAACAGCAGGAGCATTTGAAGCTGCATTAAAATATACACGTGAACGTGAACAATTTGGAAAACCAATTGCTAGTTTCCAATTAATTCAAGAGAAATTAGCTCGTATGGCAATGAACGCACAAGCAACATTAGCCTTTGCTTACCGTTTAGCTGAGCAACAAGAAGAAGGTATCTATAAAGAAGAAGCGTCATCAATGGCTAAGTTACATAATGGATTAAGAGCAAGAGAAACAGCAGCATTAGCTAGAGAAGTTGCTGGAGGAAATGGCTTATTACTTAAATATGATATTCCAAGATTCTTCGCTGATATTGAAGGTATGTATACATATGAAGGAACACATGAAGTGAATTCATTAATCATTGGACGTTACTACACAGGTATCGGGGCATTTATTTAAGCCATTAAGACTGACATTTAAAGCCTTGTATATGTTCGTTATACAAGGCTTTTCTTAAAAAATAATCGAATCATTGTACTAGGAAAGGGAGAAAAACATGTTAAAGCAAAAACAAGAAGAAATTGTAATCGTTGGAGCAGCGCGTACACCTGTAGGAGCATATTTAGGAGACTTAAAAACAGTTCCAGTTGAAGACTTAGGAGTTATCGCATTAGAAGAAGCAATTAAGCGTGCTAATGTAGCTAAAGAAGATATTCAAGAGGTTATTGTTGGACACGTTACAGGGTCACAAACAACGAATAACTTGGGGAATATTATCGGAATCAACGCCGGCTTATCTAAAGCCATGACAGGGATGACAATTAATCGAATTTGTGGATCAGGTATTCAATCTGCCGTTTCTGCAGTACAAGAATTATTATTATCGAACAAAACGATGGTTGCCGCTGGAGGAGCAGAATCTTTATCTCGAGCTCCATTCTACTTACCAGAATCAGTTCGGTACGATGGATTTAAAATGGGAGATCAAACTCTTATTGATGCTAACTTAGAAGGACACCGTTCTGCATCTGGTAAAGATTCTGGAGTTGGGCATATGGGTAACACTGCTGAGAACGTAGCGCGTAAGTATTCAATTACACGTGAACGTTCAGATGAATTCGCCGTTGAGTCTCAACGTAAAGCAGCTAAAGCTTTAGAAGATGGGCGCTTCGCTCAGGAAATCGTTCCAGTTGATGTACCAGGTCGTCGTGGGAAAGTTACAACTGTAGAAACAGATGGTCACCCTCGTCCAGGTACAAGTATGGAAAGCTTAGCTAAGCTAAGACCAGCTTTTGAAAAAGATGGCGTTGTAACAGCTGGTAATGCTTCAGGATTAAACGATGGAGCGGCTTTCGAAATCTTTACAACTAAATCTGTAGCTGAAGAAAAAGGCTTAGAAGTTATGGCAAAAGTTGTAGACTATCAAATTGCTGGTTGCGAACCTGAATATATGGGACTTGGTCCAGTTTACGCTATTAACCAATTACTTGAACGTCAAGGCTTAGACTTAAAAGAAGACATTGATATCTTAGAAATTAACGAAGCATTTGCTGCTCAAACAATCGGATGTTTAATTGAATTAGGTATTGAAGAAGATTCTGATTTCTACAAAAACAACTTTAACCCACACGGTGGTGCAGTTGCTTTAGGACACCCATTAGGAATGTCAGGTGCACGTATTATTACGTCATTATTATATGAATTCAAGAACCGGCCAGACGCTCGCTATGCGATTGCATCAGCTTGTATCGGTGGAGGACAAGGTATCGCACTATTATTAGAGAACGGAAACTACAATAAATAATTTTAGAAAAGATCATTTGATTTAAATTTGAGGAGTGAAAGAATGAGTGAACAATTTACAGCTGCGATTATCGGAGCAGGAACAATGGGATCAGGAGTTGCCCAAAAGATTGCTCAAGAAGGTATTCCAGTGACATTAGTAGATGTGACACAAGAGCAAGTTGAAAATGGACTACAAAAAATTAAAGACATGTTAAATGAAGGTGTTGATCGCGGCGTCTTCACTGAAGCCTACGTGAAAGAAACATTAGATTTAATTACATTAACAACTGACTATAATGATTTAAAAGATATCGACTTCGTTGTTGAAGCAGTCTTTGAAGATATGGGTGTGAAGACAGAAGTACTTCAAAAATTAGATGGCATCTTAAAAGAAGAAGCAATTCTAAGTTCGAATACATCAAGTTTCTATATTCGTGACTTAGCAAAAGTGACTAACCGTCCAGATCGCTTTATCGGAATGCACTACTTCTTCCATCCAGCTAAGAACCGCTTATTAGAGATTATCTCACATGAAGGAACAAGTGAAGAAACTGTTGCGATTGCCAATCGTTTCGCTGATTTACATAATAAAACAGCCATTACAGTTAAAGACTCACCAGGTTTCGCTGTTAACAGATTCTTCGTACCATGGTTAACAGAAAGTGTACGCATCTATGAAGAAGGTGTTGCAAATAAAGCAACGATTGATAAAGCTGCAGAGCAAACGTTTAAGATTGGCATGGGACCATTCACATTAATGAATGCGTCAGGTATCCCAATTGCGTATCACTCAGCAAATACTTTAGCTGCTGAAATTAGTGAATTCTATGCACCACCAAAAACTTTAGAAGATCAAGTAAACTCTAAAGAACTTTGGGATGTCGAAGATGGTGACGTCGATGAGTCGAAATTCGAAACAATTTCTAGACGTCTTTTAGGTGTATCCATCGGTGCTGCAACTGCTCTCGTTGATGAAGGCGTTGCTTCAATTGAAGATACTGACCGTGGAGCGATGGTAGGTTTAAGATGGAAGATTGGACCTTTCAAATTAGCTAACCAATATGGTGTGAAAGAAACATATGAAATGGTGAAAGAAATCAGTGATTCTAGACCTGGTTTCCCAGTTGCATCAATCTTAAGTAAACAAGCTGAATCAGGTGAACCATTTGACTTTAACTACATTGATTTAGCAGTAAGAGATGGCATTGCGACAATTACAATTAACCGTCCAGAAGCGATGAACGCTTTAAATCCAACAGTGGTTGCACAACTGGAAGAAACATTTAACAAAGCTGAAGCAGATGATTCTGTTAAAGCGATTGTCTTCAAAGGAGCAGGTAAAGCATTCGTTGCAGGAGCTGACTTGAAATTCTTCTTAGATGGCGCACAAAACGACAAAGTAGATGACATTGTAAGCTTCACTGCAAGAGGACATGATTTATTCAGACGCTTCGAAACGTCAGATAAATTAACGATCGCAGTATTAGATGGCCTATCACTTGGTGGTGGATCTGAATTAGCTTTATCTACTCAAGCGATTATTGCAACTGATAAAGGATCATTCGGCTTCCCAGAAAGTGGCTTAGGAATTTACCCAGGTTACGGTGGAATGTTACGTTTCAACAAACACTTAGGTAAAGAATTAACAAAATACTATGTATTAACAGGACGCGGCATTTCAGCTCAGCAAGCTCATGAATTAGGAATTGTATCTAGTTTAGTGAAGCCAGCTGAAATCAACCAAGCGATTAGCGATTTAGTTGAAGCAGGACAATTTGATAAGTACGCTGATCGTGAAATACCTACAGATTACCAAGAAATACTAACAGCCTTTTCGGATGAAAATATTGAAAAAACATTAGCAGGTGAAGCTGCTGATGGTGTATCTGAAGAGTTTGCACAAAAGACGGCAAAAACTGTTGGTTTTAAAGGACCAAACTCAGTTAAAGAGATTAAACTTATTATTGATAAGCAAACGAATTTATCTATTGATGATGGTATCGATTATGAATTATCACGCTTATCTGACATATTTAAATCTGAAGAAGCTTTAGTAGGCTTAAAAGCAACGATTGCTGGAAAACGTGCAGATTTCAGCAAGTTTAAATAAAATGTATAAAAAATAAAATAAGGAGGATTCGTTGCAATGAAAATTGATTGGTTAGCTGGAAGAGCAAATTTAACACCAAACCGCAATGCTGTTGTGGATCCGAAACTTAATAGAAAATGGAGTTATGAACAGTTAAATCAAAGAGCGGTTAACTTAGCTACGTATTTAAGGCAACAAGATGTAGGATACGGTGATCGGGTAGTTCTCATTGCTCAAAACAGTATAAGTCATCTAGATTTTCTCTTTGCTTGTACTAAAATAGGTGCGATATTTACGCCTATAAATTGGCGATTAAAAGAAAATGAATTAATGTCTATACTGAATAATAATCAACCAGTAATCGTTGCATATGAGTCAGACTTTAGATATCCATTTTATTATCAAACGGAACACTTTAGATTGATTGACGTGGATAGTGTTAAATATGACATTATCGTAAATAATGATAAGACAACAGAATTCAGAAATTATCCAGTTCAACAAGAAGATCCAGCAGTTATTATCTATACAAGTGGTTCAACAGGGCAGCCAAAAGGGGCTATGATTAGTCACCGAGCTATGATTAGCAATGCATTGAATTCTTTACCAAGTTGGGGAATAACGAAAGATGATCGAACGATAACAATCTCGCCTATGTTCCATACAGCCGGATTATTTAGCTTGGTTACACCGCTGTTAATGGCTGGAGGTGAGCTTATTATTCAGCCGACATTTGAAGCAACACTCACTTTTGAGTTAGTGAAAGAATATCAACCAACGAAAATTTTCATGGTTCCAACAATGTACTATGATTTAATGAATACACAAGAAATAGATATCTCTGAGATGACATCAGTTGATTTATTTGTATCTGGAGGCGCACCGATGTCAAGTGATGTCTATGATGCTTTTAATAATGCCGATTTACCTTTGATTGATTCATATGGTTTAACAGAAGCTGGACCAAATAATTTTTGGATAGCACCAGCAGAAGCTTCTACAAGAAGAGGATCTGTTGGAAAACCCATTATGTTTAGTGATATTTTACTCGTTGATGAATCAAATGAAGAGGTAGCTCCGGGTGAAATTGGTGAGTTACTTATTGCAGGGAATCATACGTTCAGTGGTTATTGGAATAATGAAGAAGCTACCAAAGAGGCATTTTTTAATAATTATGTTAGAACCGGTGACTTTGCGAAAGTGGATGGAGAAGGTAACTATTCTATTGTTGGTCGTAAGAAAGAAATGATAATTACTGGTGGGGAAAATGTCTACCCATCTGAAGTAGAAGAGGTCGTGATTCGACATCAACTGATTCATGATGTCATAGTTGTAGGATATCCTAATAAAAAATGGGGAGAATCTGTAGCTGCAGCTGTCATACTCAATGAACCGAGTGTAGATGCAGCAATGATCCTAGCAGAGTATTGCAAGACTCGATTAGCAGTACATAAGGTTCCAAAGTTTTACTTAGAATTCAATGAATTTCCGAGAAATTCAGTTGGTAAAATCGACAAACCTAAAATTACTAAGATGATTCTAGAAGCAGTTGAAGGACAGAAAGTTTAAGTAATTCATAGAATACGAAGGTAACATGATGCGTTTAATTTTAATTAGAACAAATAGGGGTTGATATAGATATGACTCTTCAATCCCTGCTTGTTTTGAAAACTAAATAAGGAGGTTTCTGATGGAAACCCTAGGAATTTTAGGTATTGTAGTTGCAATTATAGCTATTATTGTGATGGCTGTTAGAGGTTTACATATTGTTATTGCGGCTCCACTTGCCACATTAATCGTTATTTTAACGAATCGGATGGATATTTTTGCTAGTCTAATAGGACCAGAACAATCTTATATGGCTGGGTTAGCTGGCTTCTTAATTAATAACTTTGCTATCTTCTTGTTGGGGGCGATATTAGCCCAGTATATGGAGAAGAGTAATGCAACGATCTCCATTGCTAATTTTATTTTAAGCAAAGTTGGGCTTAAAAATAAATACGCAGTAATGGTAGCGCTATCATTGATTGCTGCTATATTAACCTATGGTGGAATTAGTTTGTATGTGGTGATGTTCGCGCTTGTACCATTAGCTAGACCGATATTCAAACGAATGGATATTAACTGGGAACTATTCCCGATTCCATTATTCTTCGGTATGGCGACATTTACTATGTCAATGTTACCTGGAGCACCATCTGTTCAAAACGCCGTCCCTACGACTGCTTTAGGAACAACATTAACATCTGCTCCTCTCTTGAGTATCGTAGCAACTATCGTGATGATTTTGTTTGGACTTGGTTATATGAAATTTGAGCTAAATAAAAGCATTCGAAAAAACGAAACATTTTACAGTTACTTAGGCGATAGTAAGCAAGCTGATTTGCCTGAAGAAGCTGAAGTGAATGAAGGTAATTTACCAAGTGTTATGTTGAGTTTAACGCCAATTATTAGTTTAATTGCGATTATATTAATCTTTAGTAAAGTACCACATATTATCTTAATTGCATTAACAGTAGCTATTATCTTAAGTGCAGTGTTATATAATAAGTACATTGAATCTCAAAACACTGTGCTTAGTAATGGTGCGGCCGGATCAGTTATGCCAGCCTTCTCTACATCGAGTTCGGTGGCTTTCGGTTCCGTATTAACGAGTGCCTCAGGATTTGCTATTATCCAAGATATGATTATGGCTATACCCGGTAATCCTATTATCGGCTTAGCTGTCGCATCATCATTACTCGCAGGTATAACGGGATCATCTTCTGGTGCGTTAGGTATTGTAATGGAAAGTTTTGCGCCTAATTACTTAGAAATGGGAATCAGTCCTGAACTTATTCACCGAGTTGCTGTTATAGCATCAGCGACATTAACGGCAGTACCACAATCTGGTGTAACAATTACGTTCAATAACTTAACAGGTTTATCAATTAGACGCGGATTTAAACACCAATTTATTATTATAAACGGTGGACATTTACTTGCACTGATTGCTGTATTGATTGTATCGGCGTTATTATATTAAAATCAAATGAGTATATATCTTGTTAATTAAAATAAATGTGGTATATTATAATCAACAATAACCAACGAAAGGACGAATCCAAATGAATTCTTTAACACAATTACAATTGAATCCATTTACAGTAAGCTTCTGGTGGAGTACAACTCCATCTGTGTGAAGCTTGATTCGTCATGCTCGCATAGATTTAAAAATCTATGCGAGTTTATAGGATAATAGTCTATTATTATCTATTTTAGAGAACCCGCTTAGATTTTTTTCTAGGCGGGTTTTTCTTTGGAATTGAATAATAATAATAGAGGGTGGAAAGATGAAACGTAAAATTGCTTATGGAGTGAGTCTATTAGTGCTCATTGGTCTTGTTTTCTCGGTTGCTACTTCGACGGAGACGACTGCAACAGAATCGGAACAGATATTGAACTTAGCAACAGCGAATGAACCCGTAGTTGATCCGGGATTAGCAACGGATAAAAATTCAGTCGCATTAATTGCGAATATCTTTGATGGGCTGACACGTCCGACAATCGAAGGGGATGTAGAACAAGGTGTTGCTCAGAGTTGGGATGTCAGTCAAGATCAATTAACTTATACGTTTCATCTGAGAGAATCCAACTGGAGTGATGGGACACCTTTAACTGCTAGTGACTTTGAATATGGATGGAAAAGGGTTTTGAATCCCGAGCTTGCCTCACCTGGTGCAGGTGAACTTTATATCATCGAAGGAGCAGAAGCTTATCATCAAGGTGAAGGGGCAGTTGAAGAGGTTCAAGTCGTGGCAGTGGATAACCTAACGCTGGAAGTGACATTAACTGAACCAATGCCACAGTTTTTAGAGCTTACGGGTAGATTACCAGAGCTATACCCGATTCCAGAACAGATTGTATCCCAGCATCCAGAGTGGGCTCAAAATGCTGGCGAATTATTTATCAATAATGGACCTTTCATGCTAAGTGAATGGAATCATCAAAGTGATTACACGATTGAGAAGAATCCAAATTACTGGGACAGTGATACGGTTCGACTTGATAAGGTATATGTTCAAGTCGTGGAATCTATGGCGACGGCTAATACGATGTATTTAAACGGTGACTTAGATTACTTAGGGATGCCTTTCCATACGATTTCACCTGAGATGATTGATATACATAAAGAATCAGGTGATTTAAACATGTCAGATATGGCAGCTTTTTATAATTATGCAATGAATACAAATGACCCTCATTTATCGAATGTTAATATTCGAAAAGCGCTCGCCTTGGCCGTGGACCGACAAGGGCTAATTGCTAATGTGACAAAAGCAAATCAAACAGCAGCATTGCGAATTGTTGGGCCGACCGCAACAAACGCGACTCAAGATGTAGCATATATTGAGGATGCTGACTATGATCAAGCGCGTAATCATCTAGAAAAAGGATTAGAAGAGTTAGGTTTAAGTGAACCAAGTGAATTACAACTTTCGATGTCAACCAATGTCAGCGAAGAACATTCAGCGGTCGCACAATTTGTTCAAGCTGGATGGAAAGAAGAGTTAGGTATCAACGTTGAGATAGAGACGACAGAATTTCAAGTTCATTTATCTAATATGAGTGAATTGAATTACCAATTAGGTCGACGCGGAGAAGGTTATGAATATTCTGATATCGCATCATTTTTAGAGCAATATTATTCGACAAACAATGGACGTAATCATACCGGCTGGGAAGATGAGAATTATCAACAACTAGTCGAAAAAGCAAGAGTAGAAACCGATTTAGAAAAACGAGAAGACTTATTATTAGAAGCAGAAGCGCTTTTTGTTGATGCCATGCCTATTGTTCCTTTGTATTTTTATACAAATGCATTTGTCGTTGGAGGTAACGTACATAATATGGAGATGGATACGATTGGTGTGATTCAGCTTAAAGATGTTTATGTAGAATAGGAGCAGTTCAATGAAAACACTATACAAACAAATTACAGACTATTTGACAGCGCAGCATGAAGAGATGGTGTCGCTGCTTAAACAACTCGTTAATATTGAAAGTGGGCCGGATCAATCTGAAGGTGTTGACGCCATTATAGATATTTTCAAACAAGAATTTGATCAACTTGGGCTAGTGTCTCGAATCGTTGAGACGGAGTATGCTGGGAGTGCGATTGTCAGTATTTATACACCTGAAGATGTTGAAAACGACGCACCAATTGTATTAAGTGGACACATGGATACGGTATTTCAACCGGGTGTTTTAAGTGAGCATGGTTTTCGAATGGTGGACGACCGCTTTGCTAAAGGTGCTGGCATTGCGGATATGAAAGGTGGATTAGTAATTGCCCTTTATACATTGAAAGCATTAATTCATCTAGGTTATAAGAAACATCCAATCAAGATGTTGTTTATAGGAGACGAGGAAACATTGCACCGCAATTCAAATACGCGTGAGGTCATGTTAGAAGAGTTGACTGGTGCAAGCATGATGTTGAATTTTGAACCCGCTACAGAGCGCGAACATATCGGAGTAAGTCGAAAAGGTGGAGCGATGGTCACGATAGAAGTGGAGGGGATCGGTGCCCACTCAGGGGGCGGTGCTGCTACCGGACGAAGTGCTATCGTTGAATTAGCCTATAAAATAATTGAGTTGGAATCTAAAACTGATATCCAGCGCGGCAAACTGATTAACTGCGGGCTGATTGAAGGCGGCGTGAGTACCAATACAATTCCCGCTCACGCTAAAGCCAATATCGCTGCGCGTTTTTCTAATCAAACAACCAAAGATGAAATAATCAGAGACCTTGAAGAAGCAGTCGGTAATTCACACATTCAAGACACAACTGCACGTTACGAGATAGAATCTTATCTAGACGCGATGGAATTTACACCGGCAGTCGCACAATTTGCAGATCATTTTATAAGAATTGGATCTGATTGTGGTTATGGAGATTTAATAAAAAATAAAAGTGAAGGCGTGAGTGATGCATCACTTGGGGTTGTAGCTGGAGTGCCGACCTTATGTAGTATGGGGATTATTGGGTCTGGCGCGCATACGTTGGATGAAAAAGCTGATTTAGAATCATTGGTAAGTAAAGCAGTATTAGCAGTCAGCGGTATTATTGCATATTAATAAGAGCTGTTGGGAGCCAAGACTAATTGTCTGGCTTCTTTTATTTTAGAAAAATAGATTGGTGTATTCGGGACAAACTAATTTCTGTATGCGGGTCACTTCACACTAATCTTATCTTTCTGAACGAGTCCTAGAATTCTTCGCAATCATAGTGCGAGGCAATTGGCCTTACTTACTTATTTATTCCACTCAATTTAATATACTGTGAATGTACAAATGTTAGTTAACGAAGTCTATCCTCCCATACCAGAATCCATATGGTAGTTAACCGCCTTAATCAAACCAAACAATCAAACTCTTTTAAATGCTAGCTAGCTTTTTAACCCAACTATAATATAATACCAATATGACAATCAAATTGATTGAGATAGGTAGGGTGAGAGTGTGAAACGAAATGTTGATTATTTTAAAGATGGTTTAAAGGATTCGATTCCTTTAGCCATTGGGTATTTTTCGGTGGCTTTTACATTAGGGATTGCGGCGAGAAATGCTGGCCTTACTCCATTACAAGGATTCTTAAGTGCTTTATTACTAAATGCGTCGGCTGGGCAATATGCTGTGTATAGCTTGTTTGAGTCGAATGCACCTTTTGTGGAAGTGGTATTAGTCACGCTTGTTGTGAATGCTCGTTACATCTTAATGAGTTTGGCATTGAGCCAACGTGTTCATCCAGAAAGCCCAATGGGACACCGCTTCTTAATTAGCCTAGGTATAACTGATGAGTTATTCGGACTATCAATAGCGGATAATAAATTCGTTCAACCTTACTACTACTATGGAACGATGACATCACTATTATGGTGGGCGATTGGGAATTTTATTGGTGTCATCGCTGGAAATATACTCCCGTTGAGTATAGTGAGTGCGTTAAGTGTGGCTTTGTATGGGATGTTCATTGCTGCGGTTATTCCTTCAGCAAAAGTGAATCGGACGATTGCTTTTTTCGTTGTTGTTTCTTATGTAGCGAGTTTTACTGCTGATGTTATTGGTCTTGTGGAACGTTTTTCGTCTGGAATCGTGACGATCGTTTTGACAGTAATTATCGCAAGTGTTGCAGCAATTAGATATCCGATTGAAGATGAGGTGATCCATGATGAATAGCGTGTATTTTTATCTACTCCTCAGTGGAGCAGTACTGTATATGATGCGAGTCATTCCAATGACTTTAGCTAGAGGGCAAATTAAACACTCATTTATTCGGTCGTTTTTGTATTATGTTCCATATGTTACTTTATCAGTTATGACTTTCCCAGCTATTTTACAAGTGACGCAGACACCTCTATCTGGACTGGCAGCATTAGTTGGTGCCATTTTAATGTCTTGGCGAGGCGCTAATTTAATTCAAGTGGCAGTCACAAGTTGTATGCTTGTTTTTATCGTGGAATTGATTTTAATTTAAGTGATAGTTGAATCATTTCTCTCTCTTTCATCAAACTGGTAAGATAGCGATATAGCATTGAGAGAGGAAGAGACGATGACTGATAAGACAAGCATGCTAATTCAAGTATATTCAGAAATTGGTCGGTTGAAACGAGTAATATTACATCGCCCAAGTATTGAATTAGAAAATTTAATTCCAGCTAATCTTGAAGCGTTACTATTTGATGACATACCTTATTTGGAGGCGGCGCAAAAAGAACATGATGCATTTGCTCAAGTATTAAAAGAGAATGGCGTCGAAGTACTTTACTTAGAGAAATTAGCTGCAGAAGCTATTGACAATGGGAATGTGAGAGAAGAATTTATTGAGGAATGGTTGAGTGAATCAGGCTTAGAACCGGGTGCTCATTACCATGCTGTTAAAGAAAAGCTGACAGCGATTGAAGATTCTTACGAGCTGATACTCAAGACAATGACAGGATTTAGAAAAGATGAAGTCAAGGTTGAAGAAGGTACAACTTTGATTGATACTTTGGATAGAGATTATCCTTTGTTAATTAATCCGATGCCGAGTTTATACTTTACTCGGGACCCTTTCGCGACAATCGGGCAAGGAATTTCTTTGAATCATATGTATTCTGAGACGCGCAAACGAGAAACAATATATGGAAAGTATATCTTCCAATATCATCCAGTTGTCAAAGATAACTCCGTCCCTTTGTATTATTTCCGAGATGAATCGACTTATATTGAAGGTGGAGATATCTTAGTGCTATCTGAGGATGTCTTAGCGATTGGGATTTCGCAGAGAACGGACGCGCGTTCTATTGAGAAGCTTGCAAAAAATGTCTTTGAAGATACAGATTACAGCCAAGTGCTGGCTTTTCTCATTGGAAGTAACCGAAAGTTCATGCATTTAGATACAGTTTTTACGATGGTTGATTACGATAAATTCACGATTCATCCTGAAATAGAAGACCAATTAAAAGTGTATACGATTACAAGTCAAGACGGCGAAGTGAAAATCGAAGAGGAAACCGCTCCATTAGAAGAGATATTAGAAGCAGCTCTCAACATTGAGAAAGTAACACTTATTCGTTGTGGGGGTGAAGACCCAGTAGCTGCGGCGCGTGAGCAGTGGAATGACGGGGCCAATACATTGGCGATTGCACCAGGCGAGTTAATTGTTTACGACCGTAATCCAGTTACAAATGCCTTGCTTGAAGAAGCAGGAATTAAATTACATAAAATCCAAGGAAGTGAATTAGTCCGTGGTCGAGGCGGACCGCGTTGTATGTCGATGCCGATTTACCGAGAGCGGTTTTAATTCATATCACTGGAGTTTGAAATGGTCATTGAACGATTTAATAAAATTCAAACCCATACATTCTTCATCACCATCGTAGCGGGTGAAGATAATGTTGGTGTTTATATACCACATTTAACTTGATTGCTTGGAACAGGTATTTTAATCGGTGTTTTTTTTACAATTGGTATCGCCATAATGTCTGCATTAAATGCACTTTCGATGATTAACGAAATGATTGAAAAATACGTACGAATTATTTTAGTACTTGTATTTACGCCACTAAGTTTTTATATAAAGGTTAAGAATAGAACCTTACAACATATATAGTCCATCTTAGTTTGGAAAATTAAATAATAAAAAACGAGTATAGCCACTGTCATGCAAACAGCAAGCGATACTCGTTTTTATTATAATTGAATTTAGTCATTCACGACTTCTGCATATTTAATATTGTGTTGAGGGTCGACTTTCGACACTCCAGTTTGTTTTTCATAGAAATTATCAAATAAAGTCATCGCAACCGTAGTTAAGACACCAATTACTGCCGCGTCGTCAACAAAACCTAAGGGACCAAAGATATCTGGCAGGACATCCACGGGGAAGATCGTATAGGCTAGGGCGACACCGACCATACCTTTAATATATAGTGGTGTTTCTTTTTTGAATAAGGCTTTGACAAATTTACCTAAAGTTGTTTTTGAAGTTTTATTTACTTTCATTAATACACACCCTTTCTTGACTATATACATTATAACGCTAAGGATTGATTCGGATATCAGTCTTAAGGATGATATTTAATTGTGACAAGATTATGCCAAGAAAATAAGAATTGATTTAAAATACTTTCTCAGAAAAGCGTGATAAAAGATTGTACCATAGTATTTGTGTTAAAATAGCAGTAACAAATAAACTGAGGAGGCAAAGGATGGCAAGGAAATATATTGTAGAAGATTTTGATGCGAATGGTGGCGTGTTTAAAACACAAATGACAAAGCTGTACCAAGAAATTGCCGATTACGCGAATAAAAAAGGTTTAACAATTATAAAAGTCAGTGATATGGATGAAAAAGGCCGTTGTGCGGTCATTTTTGAAGAAATTTAATTACTTAAGTTCGTTTGTGTATAATTATATGGCACAAGCGAATTTTTTTAATCAAAATACTTATGCACATGTTCATAATTTGCAAATAACTTTTCATTTTATCAACATATCCACACAACACCTGTGCACAGTATATTGTTTTAGCTCTGCGGATGTAAGTGCTATACTTAAGATATCGAAAAACAATTTTAAAAAAAGAGTGAGAGGTGAATCGAATGACAAAAAAGTAAAAAATATTTTGCTGGAGCGACTGAGTATCATTGAAGCGCGGTACGTGGATTTTTCTAATAATCCTTTTGATAGCGATATAGCACATGATTTGCGAGTGAGCATAAGAGAATTGCGTGGTTTATTGAACTTTATCAAACCGATTATCGGTGAAGAGACGTATGATTCAATGAATGCGCCGCTTCGCGAAGCAGCGCAAGTATTTGGACCTATTCGCGAACTCGATGTATTGACTGAATTTACTGAAGAAGTTGCTTTAGAACAACCAGATTTAAGTGAGTATTTTTATGATGCGTTTAATTTATTAGGCAAAGAACGCCGGAAAGAAATGCGTCGCATATTTAACGTGACGAATGTTGAACTAGTCAAAGACGCGTTAACAACCACTAAAGAAACGCTTGAAGAATTAGAGTTGGATAAAGATTTTGATTGGGATAAATATGTTGCTAAACGCTTAGAGAAAAAGAATGATAAATTGCAAAAAGCGTATGAAGAAGTGGATCTCGAAGATTATGAAACGGTTCATGATATTCGAAAAGATGCTAAGAAAAATCGCTATGCAGCAAAATACTATAAAAATATAACATCCAAAAAAACTAAACCGTATAAAAAAGCAGCCGAAGCCATTCAAGATAAGTTTGGTGAAGTGACTGATGTGCATGTGAATTACGACTTATTAACAGACTTTGCTGATCAGGTTGAGGATAAAGATGTGAGAGAGTTATTCTATCAAATTCGTGATATTGCTCAAGAAAAAATAATAGTCACCGAATAAAAGGAGAATGAAATTGGATTTATTTAAAGCACTCGTTGTACGAAAAGAAAACGACGACGTAAGTTATGAAGTTGAATCAATAAAGCAAGAAAATTTAGACGAAGGTTCAGTTTTAATCAAAGTTCACTATTCATCACTGAATTATAAAGATATGTTAGCTACTCAAGCAAATGGTGGCGTGATTCGTCGCTACCCAATGATTCCAGGGATTGACTTAAGTGGAGAAATTGTTAAAACGACAGATGAATCTTTTGAAGTTGGACAAGAAGTACTGATTACAGGATACGATTTAGGTGTGAATCACACGGGTGGCCTAGCCCAATATGCTCAAGTGCCTTCTGAATGGATCATTCCGGTGCCAGAAAATCTAACTTTAAAAGATGCTATGACTTATGGGACAGCTGGTTTCACAGCAGCCCAATCTGTTCGAGCACTTGAACAGCATGGTATGGATCCGAAATTGGATCAACGAATTTTAGTCACTGGAGCTTCCGGTGGCGTAGGGAGTATTGCCTTAGCCATCCTAGTCAAAGCCGGCTACCAAAACGTTACAGCAATGATCCGTAAAGACTATCAGGAAAAAGTTGTTAAAGATATTGGCGCGCATCAAATCTTATGGGCAGATGATATTGGCGAGAAAAAAGCCCTTGCTTCTCAAAAATACGACTACGTCTTAGACACCGTCGGAGGCGATGTTGCCGCAACTCTCATCTCGCAAATTCAAGAAAAGGGAAGCATGAGTTTATGCGGAAATGCGGCGGGAGTAAAATTAGAAACAACCGTCTTGCCATTAATTCTCAGAGGCATTAACTTACTAGGGATCAACTCAGTCAACGCTTCTCAAGAAGAACGCGAAATAATCTGGAACAACTTGGCGGATTCATGGAATGTTGTTGATAATTTAAACGCGAAAACAATTAAACTAGATGACGTTTCTGAAACAATCACCGCCTTAAAAGAAGGTTCACACGTTGGTCGAACAATTGTAGAGATGAATTAGAGATTACATAGAGAACCGTAATTTGAGAAAATTATGGTTCTCTTTTTTTGAAAATGCAACTCAAGCCAAATGGAGTAGTGGTTTGTCTTTAGTTGCCCGAACTCAAGCCAAATGAAATTGCCATTTGGCTTGAGCCAGACCTAAATCTCAAGACCTGCTTCCGCCAGCATAGGGGAAATTAATTAAACATCTTATCCAGTAAATATTTTCAACTCAACAACTATTATGATAATATTAGCAGATGAGAGCGTATTCGAAATCCAAATATAATTAATGAGAATGGAGCTGTTTTAGTGGAGCCAATTTTTTTAAAACCAGTTTTACAAGAGAAAATTTGGGGTGGCAATAAGTTAAAAAGCGAATTTAACTTCGATTTACCAAGCGACCGTATTGGTGAAGCCTGGTCAATTAGTGCGCATCCAAATGGTGTTTCGACCATTGAATCGCCGGATGAATTTAAAGGTATGGCCTTTGATCAATTTTACGAAGAGCACCGTGAGTTCTTTGGCGAATTAAATGATGATGTCTTTCCATTATTAGTAAAGATACTGGACGCGAAAGAAGACTTATCTGTTCAAGTGCATCCAGATGATATTTACGGAAAAGAGCACGAAGGTGAATTAGGTAAGACGGAGTGTTGGTATATTATCGATGCTGAGCCTGGTGCGCAAATCGTTTATGGACATAATGCGGAGTCCAAAGAAGAGTTCCAGCAATTGGTTGAAGAAGGGCGCTGGGACGAGTTACTGCGCCGAGTGCCAGTGACGCCGGGCGAATTTTATTATGTGCCACATGGAACGATTCACGCCATTGGTGGGGGTGTCATGATATTAGAAACGCAACAAAGTTCAGACACCACTTACCGCGTGTATGATTACGATCGTACTGACAATCAAGGGAAGCAACGTAATTTACATATCCAACAATCTATTGATGTGTCGCTGATTCCTCATCAAGACCCTGAACAAGTGGCAGATGTGAGCCAACAAGAGGGTGGCGCAATGACGCATTTTCTAACGAATGATTACTTTAAAGTCTTTAAATGGGATGCGACAGGCGACTTAGAAATTCCTGTCACTAACGCTGTTTATTTAGCAACGGTGATTGAAGGAAGTGGGGAACTCATTGTGAATGGAAAAACCTACCCACTAACCAAAGGAGATTCCTTTGTAACGCCAGCTTCAGCATCTGACATCCAAATAAAAGGGAGCAACTTAACCTTAATCGCATCAAACCCAGTTTATTAATTCAAATAGGAGTGATTAAATATGACATTACTAGGAGCAATTGAAGCAGGTGGCACTAAATTTGTCTGCGCTGTTTCAGATAACGCATTAAATATTATTGAACGACTGTCGATTCCCACAACGGTTCCGGAAGAAACCATGGAAGCCGTAGTAGATTTTTTTGGAAAATACGACGTCGACAGCTTTGGGATTGGGTCTTTTGGTCCGATTGACGTCAATCCAGCTTCAGAAACATATGGTTACATTACGTCTACACCTAAACCAGGTTGGAACCAATTTGATTTTGTAGGCTATTTGAAAAAAGCGTTTGGTAAACCCATTTACTGGACGACCGATGTGAATGCGGCAGCTTATGGCGAGTACAAATTAGGAGCTAGCAGAGATATTCCAAACAGTTTGTATTTAACGATTGGTACAGGAGTTGGAGGGGGCGCGGTCATTAATGGCGGCATTTTCAATGGGTATTCTCATCCGGAAATGGGGCACATCAAAGTTCAAAGACATCCTGAAGATACGGGAGAGGGCTCGTGTCCTTATCACGGTGACTGTTTAGAAGGACTCGCAAGTGGATCTGCTATCGAGAAGCGATTTGGTAAAAAAGGGATTGATTTACCTAAAGACCATAAAGCATGGGAGTTCACGGCTTATTATTTAGCTCAAGCCTTGATGAATTATTCGCTAGTCTTATCACCGGAGCGAATTATCTTAGGTGGAGGCGTAATGAAGCAAGCCCATCTACTACCTATGATTCAAGCAAAATTAGAAGAATTAATGGCCGGCTACTTAGCTTTACCACCGATGGCCGAGTACGTTCAAACACCTGGTTTAGGAGATAACGCTGGAATAACAGGTTGTCTATTATTAGCTCAGAAAATATTAAATTAAAAAAACTCAGTAACGACCGAATTTCGGCTCCGTTACTGAGTCTTATTTTCTCGCATAATGTCAGAACTAATGCGACGCGAATCAAAAATTTGCCCGACCTCAATAATATGTTCTAAGTTGACGTCATAATCGTGTGTAAATACCATTGCATAAAGTAAATTTAATAAGTAAATAATTGCCTGAACAATTCATACTTTTCGTTGAAACATGTGCCAACTGCCTAACGGCAGCTTAAATTTACTTTTTCATTTTCACCTGTTAAGTGATGAAAAAAGAACCCCATTCTGATATTGTAAAGGTGTCTA